>JACKAQ010000007.1 GCA_020634975.1 Calditrichia bacterium
GTGTCTATTATTAGAAATATTTATTTATTTATTTTAAACCTGTATTTCCTGTAATCCTGTCAAACAAAATTTGTTTTACCAGTAATCCTGTCAAACAAAACCAGTTTTACCTGTAATCCTGTTAAAAATAACTGCATCACAAGTAAAATGTCCAACACAACACCAATAACAAAAAAACATCGCCGTAAATCACACTTCGGCAATCCGATGCTCCAGATTCAATGCAACTACCCGCTCATAAGGCAATTCCCAATAGCCGATGGAACCATTCCAGTTACCGCCAGCCTGCCGAATCAAAACGCCAACACTAACCTCACCATAACTAACTTTTAAATACACAATATCATCAGGCTTATAGCTCGTATTGCGCTTTTGCCATTCACCCTCATCAACAATCAATTCAACAGTCGTAAAACGGCGCTGCCGATCCGCATCATAACGATAACGCACACAAACCAACGCATCGCCATAACGTTTCATCAGCTTCTTACTGCCGGCTTCACCCGGATTAATCTTCTTTAATGTTTTCAAAATGCATCGTCCAACGGATTTCAAAAAACAATAGGCACAAAAATGTTAAGGTTAAATTGGGCAAGTCAAACAACATTATTAATGTATAGAAACCGGAAAACAATCACAAGCAAAAAATGACCAATGAGCAATAACCAATAACCAATCATATTCAATATTAAATTTTCGGTAGCGTCACTATTTGATTGATATCTCAAAACTCAGATGCTTCGTCTCCCGGCAAGCCGGGATCCCCGGCATGACAAAGTGGTCATTTTGAGGAGTGAAGCGACGAAAAATCTCTTCTTTAAGGCATATCCAATCATTCAATATCTACCTCTACCAAATATTCAATAATCAATAATCAATATTCAATATTCAATATCAAATATCCCCCCTCTTGCAAAACGAATCAAAAATTAGTATATTCCCGTGCACGTAAAAACAACAGTCACCCAACATAACAAGATCACTGCATATGAATCCGCAACAATCCGAATTGTTAGCGCAGGTGAAAAACAAAATTCGCCTGCTGCACTACTCCTATCGAACAGAAGAAGCGTATTTGAAATGGATTCAAAAATTCTTCCAATTCAACAACGCCAAAAATCCCTATAACCTTGCCGAAAAAGAAATCAGCCAGTTTCTTACCCATCTTGCCGTAAAAGAAAACGTAGCCGCCGCAACCCAAAACCAGGCGCTCTCCGCAATCTTGTTTCTCTATAAAATTGTATTGCCCAAAGAACTCGGCAAAATAGAAAACATTCGCGCCAAAAAACCCCGCCGTGTGCCCGTCGTCCTCACCAAAAACGAAATAACCCGCATCTTCCGGCATCTATCAGGCACCCAAAAACTGATCGCCGGATTAATGTATGGCAGCGGGCTTCGGTTAATGGAAGCATTGCGCATTCGCGTAAAAGATATCGATTTCGGATACAACCAAATTACCATTCGCGACGGAAAAGGGCAAAAAGATCGCGTAACCATGTTTCCGCAATCCTTAACAACCGATATGCAGCTGCATCTCAACCGGGTAAAAGCATTACATCAGCAAGACCTGCACGAAGGATACGGCAGCGTTTACCTGCCCTTTGCCCTCGCCAAAAAATATCCCAACGCAGCAGCAGAATGGGGATGGCAATACGTATTCCCATCTGTCCGGCGCTCCGAAGATCCCCGCAGCGGCATCATCCGCCGCCACCACGCCGCAGAAAACAGCGTTCAACGCGCTGTAAAACAAGCTATCAGCGATGCTGCAATCACCAAAAACGCCAGTTGCCATTCCCTGCGCCACAGTTTTGCCACACATTTATTAGAAGAAGGTTACGATATCCGCACCGTTCAGGAATTGCTCGGACATGCAGATGTCAGCACAACCATGATCTACACCCACGTGCTAAACAAAGGCGGCAAAGGCGTAAAAAGCCCCCTCGATTTCACCACATAGCACACACAAGCAGAGCGAAGCCAAAGCATAGCGGTTAATCACCTGTCATGCTGAGTCCCGCTTTGCGGGAAAGCACCCCCCCCTCGTTCCAGGCTCCGCCTGGAACGCCCTTATCAAAAAAGCTCCGCTTTGCAAACGACAAACCGGAACATCACCCAACATTGGCTCCAAACACGCTTTGCAAAAAAAATAAACCGATTTCAAACAGGCTCCGCCTGAAGCCCTATCAAAAGCTCGCTTTACAAAACGACAAACCGGACATCACCAACATTGGTCAAACACGCTTTGCAAAAAATAATCGCACTCCTCGTTCCAGGCTCCGCCTGAACGCTATTATCAAAAAGCTCCGCTTTACAAAACGACAAACCGGAACATCACCCAACATTGGCTCCAAACACGCTTTGCAAAAAAATAAACCGATTTCAAAGCCTTAAACACGCACTGTTCAAAATGAAAAACCGATTTCAAAGCCTTAAACACGCTTTGTTCAAAATGAAAACCGATTTAAGCCTTAAACACGCTTTCAAAATGAAAACCGATTTCAAAGCCTTAAACACGCATTGTTCAAAATGAAAACCGATTTCAACGCTTTAAACACGCATTGTTCAAAATGAAAACCGATTTCAACGCTTTAAACACGCATTGTTCAAAATGAAAAACCGACGTTGAAACTTCAAAACCGCTTTGTAAAAAAGATTCTACAAGTCGACGGTGCCGGGGTTTTTGCGAAAAACATCGTAGATGTTCAATTATTGTAGCCATAAACAATTGAAAAGACCGAACATCGTAGATGTTCCATTGAGTTGCTCGATTGTAACGCATGGAATTATCAATCCTCTACGAGGATTCGATATTCCGGTTTTGATTGGCTACACCAATAAAACCTCTACGAGGTAACTATCTATCGCAATAATTTGAAATAAAACATCGTAGATGTTCAATTATTGTAGCCCAAACAATTGAAAAGACCAAACATCGTATATGTTCCATTATTGTAGAATTTTGATTGTAACGCATGAAATTATCACCCTCAACGAGGATCCGATATTTCAGTTTTGATGGGCTACACCAATAAAACCTCTACGAGGTAACTATCTATCGCAATAATTTGAAATAAAAAACATCGTAGATGTTCAATTATTGTAGAAATCGATACATAAATCAAAGACCGAACATGTAGATGTTCAATTATTGAAATCGATACCATAAATCAAAAGACCGAACATCGTAGATGTTCAATTATTGTGAAATCGATACCATAAATCAAAGACCGAACATCGTAGATGTTCAACTATTGTAGCCATAAACAATTAAAAAGACCGAACATCGTAGATGTTCCATTATTAGATTGATCGAATGTAACGCATGAAATTATCACCCCTCAACGAGGATTCGATATTTCGGTTTTGATTGGCTACACCAATAAAACCTCTACGAGGTAACTATCTATCGCAATAATTTGAAATAAAAAAAACATCGTAGATGTTTAATTATTGTAGAATTGTTCGTCATAGACAAAATATATCCTCGTAGAGGATACATAAAAACGCTAATTTCCAACACCCAATGTCACACCATCTTTTCTATTTCAAAAGAAATTGGTATATTCGCCCGTCAATCAACAACAACAACAGAAGCGCCGGAGATGCTCAATGAAAATCGTTTCCCGGATCAGAAAAACAACACTGACCGATACAAAAATGACAAATAAACCAATCGCGGTGATGCGTTATGCCATTACAATAATAATGATGATCATGCCCGCCATAATCGCCCAAACCAAACCCGTAGAAGGTTTGCGCGATCACCTGCCCGGATTACATGCGCTTACCAACGCCAAAGTCGTGCGCGCACCGGGCGATGTGTTAGAGAACGGCACAATTATCATCCGCGATGGCATTATCGAAGCCGTTGGCACAGCCATCACACCGCCGCAAGCCGCCCAGGTTTGGGATTACAGCGGCAAAACCATCTACCCCGGATTAATTGATGTATTCAGCAATCTCGGTATGTCCGAAAAAAACGGTGAGCATAAAAATGAAACCGGCGGCGCAGCCCATTGGAACGAAAAGGTCGATGCCCAACATCGCGCAACCGATGCATTCAGTGTAAAAGACAGCGATCTCAATAATTTGCACAAACAGGGATTTACCGCAGCGTGGATCGTCCCGCAATCCGGTAATTTTCGCGGGAACAGCGCCGTTATCGCATTGGGCGGCAGCGATTTATCGGAACAGATTATCCGGCAGGATGTTGCCCAGCACATCTCATTTCAACGCTCCGGCGGCGGTTATCCCTCATCGTTGATGGGCATTATCGCGCTTATTCGCCAAACATTTCTGGATGCCAAATGGTATCAGCAAGCCCACAGCGCATGGGATTTGAACATGGCGCAACCCGCACCGGAAACCAACGATGCACTTGCCGCACTTGCCGATGCCATCGCCGGACAGCAGCCGGTTGTTTTTGAAGTAGGCGACGATCTGGAATATCTGCGTGCGGTCGCCATCGCAAAGGAATTCAATCTGAATATTTGGGTGAAAGCCAGCGGAATGGAATATCGCATTGCCGATGCCGTGCAGCAATATGCTTTTCCGGTGATCACCCCGCTCAATTTCCCGGAAAAACTGAATGCGGAAACCCCGGAAGACGCGATCGATCTCGATTTGCAGGAATTGCAGCATTGGTATTTCGCACCGGAAAACCCTGCAATTCTGGCCGCACACAATGTATCGCAATTGTTCACCCGCGATGGATTGGATAAAAAACAGGATTTCCATAAACAATTGCGCAAAGCCATCGAACGGGGTTTATCCGAAGATGCAGCGTTGGCTGCGCTCACAACTCAGGCGGCAACGTTGCTCGGCGTAGATGATCAAATCGGCAGCATCGCCAACGGCAAACGCGCAGACCTGCTCATTACCAACGGCAATCTGTTTGATGACGATCGCACCATTATCGATGTGTGGGTAAACGGCAAACGCAGCCAGATAACCGCGCCGCCGGAGCTGGATGCCCGTGGAAAATATGATCTAAAGCTGAATATACCCCAACATTCGCTGTCCGTCAGCGGAACGCTCAATATAACCGGAAAACCGGAAAAACTGTCTGCGGAACTGGAGACCGTGACAGAAAAGAAGATCAAGTTTGACAACATCAAACTCGATCATCGGCGATTGTTCCTGAATCTTTCCGGCGATAGCCTCGGTTTGCCCGGGATGTTGCTGCTTTCCGCTGCACGTGACGGCAATAATTGGAAAGGCAGCGGATTAGCACCGGACGGACAATCATTTGAATGGATGGCAACCCAAACCGAACCACCGGCTCCGGTGGAAAAGAAATCCAAAAAAGATACTGTGCAGGTGGAGCCATATCAACCGAAAGCAGGGTGGGGGGCATATAACCGGAAAGCAATGCCGGTGCAACCCGCCGTAGTTGTGTTTAAAAATGCAACCATCTGGACCAGCGCATCGCAGGGAATAGTGCAAAATGCCGATTTGCTCATTCGCGCCGGTAAAATTGACGAGATCGGACAAAACATCAGTGTGCCAAAGGGCGCACTCGTGATTGATGCAACCGGTAAACACATCACACCCGGATTAATCGATGCACATTCCCATACGGGCATTGATCGCGGCGTAAACGAAGCAACCCAGGCTGTAACCGCGGAAGTGCGCATCGGCGATGTCGTGGATAGTTACGATATTTCCTGGTATCGGGAGCTTGCCGGCGGATTAACTGCCGCCAACCAGTTGCACGGATCGGCAAATCCCATGGGTGGACAAAACTCAGTGGTCAAATTGCGTTGGGGCGCAATGCCCGAAGCCATGAAAATTGCCGGAGCGCCCGGCGGCATCAAATTCGCCCTCGGCGAAAATGTGAAACAAAGTAACTGGGGCGATGATAATACCACTCGCTATCCCCAAACCCGCATGGGTGTGGAAACGATCATGCGCGATCGTTTTCGTGCCGCCCGCGATTATCGCGATGCATGGAATCGTTACAATGCACTCAATAAAAAAGCCCAGTTGCGCACCGTGCCGCCCCGCCGCGATCTGGAACTGGACGCTCTATTGGAAATTATCAACGGAAAACGACTGGTGCATTCCCATTCCTATCGCCAGGATGAAATATTGATGCTTTGCAGGATCGCGCAGGATTTCGGTTTCAAGATCGGCACGTTCCAGCATGTTCTCGAAGGATACAAAGTTGCGGAAACCATCAAAGAAGCAGCTATCGGCGCATCCGCGTTCAGCGATTGGTGGGCATTTAAGTTTGAAGTATATGATGCTATTCCATATAATGGGGCAATTATGCATCGCGTTGGCGTAAATGTATCGTTTAATTCAGACAGCAACGAGCTCGCCCGGCGATTAAATACCGAAGCGGCAAAAGCGATAAAATATGGCGGCGTCGCACCGCAGGAAGCGCTCAAATTTGTGACGCTCAATCCTGCAATCCAGTTGGGCATTGCCGATAAAACCGGTTCGCTGGAAGTGGGCAAAGATGCGGATATTGCCGTTTGGAATGGCGATCCGTTGTCCACATATACCCGTTGCGAACAAACCTGGGTGGATGGTCGCAAAATGTTCGATCGCGAAGACGATATGCAATTGCGTCAGCAGGTGGCTACTGAACGCGCGGATCTCATTCAGCGATATCTGGCGACAGCTAACGGTAAATCCGGCGGCAAAGTGTTTACCATGAAAAAATCCGGGGAATACTCCTGCCGACACGATGGGCACGATCATTAAAAAGTCGAAGCCCTTATTTATACGATAAACGAGTATGATCTTTACTTTTCGAGCTGGAGACTCCTGCCTTCGCAGGAGTGACAAACCACCTCTGAATTGTCATTCCTGCGAATGCAGGAATCTCATTCTCATTTGGGAAAAGGTTAAGCTTATGGTCATATGCAGTAAATCTTGAATTTTGGTATTTGTGTTTTGGTATTTGAATTTTGGAAAACGAAACAGTATGCCAATAAAATTAATGATGTAATCACAACCGAGGTTTGTATGTCATCGATGGTCAAAAAATGCTCAACCTTTTTTCTGATGCTCTTTATCGCCAGTTGTGCCGGAACAAAGTTAATTCAGCCGGAATCCCAAAAAGATGCAAGCTACCAACAGGCGCAATTAACCAATACGCGGCTGGCAATCGTAATGCTCGATAGCCTGCAAATCACCTATGATCGAGATATAAAAGATTTTCCGGTGCAGCGCTATCGCTATTATTTAAAACGGCAGTTTCCGGTTGCCATTCGCGAAAACACCGTGTTTAAAGATGCCGCATTGGTTTATTCAATCGATAACGCGGCGGATATCCAATGGAAAACCGAATCACTGCCGCAGGTAGAAGCAACGGTCACAATTCCGGTGCCCGCATTGTCTACCCGTTTCGATCTTCCCGGCGGTGATTATCCGTTTGTGCTCATTCTTTCCCGACTGGATATTCAGCACACCGGCAAAAATATTAAAGATCGATTGACGGATGTATTTGATGTATCCGCAACCGGGCTCACCCAACATTGTTTGCGCTATGTGCTATGGGATAATCGCGATGGCAAAGTTGTCCAAAAAGGCGTTACCGCTGCGGAAACGATCGAGCTGGAAAAATACATCGGCACCCAACGCTGGGAACAATTGATGACAGATTTGGCAGCCCAAATCTTCAACGACCCCATATATCAAAAATGATGGTTGCCTGAGTTCCCGATGGGTGGGATAATTGTGTTAATTTGAACGATTGTTAACATAGAATTATCAATCCTCTACGAGGATTAGATGTTCCGGTTTATGATAGACTACAATAATAAAACCTCTACGAGGTAAACATTTACCGCATTGATATAAAATAAAAAGAACGTCGTAGATGTTCCATTATTGTAGCACCAGATAGAATTAAAAAAGACCGAACATCGTAGATGTTCCATTATTGTAGAATTCGATACCATAAATCACAACACCGAACATCGTAGATGTTCAACAATTGTAGAATTTGGTAACATTAAACAAAAGACCGAACATCGTAGATGTTCCATAATTACAACACAAAACTCTGAAAATGAAACATTCAAAACCTGAAAAATAAATTGGAGCACTTTTAGATGATACTGATTTCCCTGTTATTTATAATGAAATCAAATGCCCGGAAAATCTGCCGGCATTCGCTGGCAATATTTCTGCTTACCGGGTTTGGTTGGGTGGCTTTCGCCAGCGATCAGGTGCCTGCACCGCCGCAGGATCATCCCATTGCATTGGTCAACGGCACGGTGCACACACCGTCAGCGGTGCTACCTTGCCGGCAACCACCATTTTGTTCGATAACGGCAAAATTACCTTCATCGGCGGAGAAGCTGCGTTACCGGAAAATGCGGAAATCATTGATATCAACGGAAAACATGTGTATCCGGCAATGATTGCGGCAAACACTATCCTCGGTTTATCGGAAATCAATGCCGTTCGCGCCACCCGCGATTATCGCGAAGTCGGTAGGTTCACGCCGGAAATGCGGGCGGAAGTTGCCTATAATCCCGATAGCGAATTACTCCCCGTAACCCGCGCCAACGGCGTCGCACTTGCCCAAAGCGTACCGCAGGGCGGATTGATCTCCGGAACATCCGCACTAATGTCGCTCGATGGCTGGACATGGGAAAATATGACCGAAAAATCGCCGGTGGGATTGCACATCCGCTGGCCGCAAATGAAGGCCATTGAACGGATATGGATGCGCCAAAGCGCTGAAGATCAATTGAAAGATCGCGACGAGCAGTTGGAAAATCTTCGCAAATTTTTCGCAGATGCGCGGGCGTATCATCAATTAAAGTCATCCGGTCAACCGTTTGAATCGAGCACTCGGTTGGAAGCGATGGCGCCGTTTATCACCGGAGAAGAGCCGGTGTTTATTCACGCAGATGATATTCGCCAGATTCAGGCGGCGATGGATTGGGCGAAAACAGAGCAATTGCAAATGATTCTGGTTGGCGGATATGACGCATGGCGCATCGCGGATGAATTGAAAGCGCAGGATATCCCGGTGATTTATCACAACGTTCATTCACTGCCGGATCGTCGTTGGGAAGGATACGACACGCCGTTCACCGGACCTGCAAAATTACATGCCGCAGGTGTTCGTTTTTGCATCGCACCAGCAGAAGGCGTTAGTGATCCGGGACATTCCCGAAACCTGCCATACGAAGCAGCAACCGCCGCAGCTTATGGATTACCAAAAGATGAAGCGTTGAAATCGGTGACGTTGTATCCCGCGCAAATATTTGGGATTGCAGAACGGGTCGGTTCGCTGGAAGTAGGGAAGGATGCCACGCTGATCGTTACCACCGGTGATCCGTTGGAAATTACCACCCAGGTTGAGCATATGTTTATCGCCGGCGGCATGTCGATTTGAGCAGCCGCCACACACAATTATATGAAAAATATTTGCAAAAATATCGTCAGCTTGGTGAGATAGAGTAGGATAACCCGCGATTCAGTTTCGGGACATTTTTCCACAGATATTGTTCCGAAATTGAATCGCTGTTGGATGGTTGTTTGGCGGATAGAATTTTGAAGCTGTAATACTCGGTCATTCCTGCGAAGGCAGGGATCTCCGGGTTTTTTACCATTAAAGCGGATAGATAAAGCTACTCACCTTTGCCGTTAAAACAGAAACGGATTAATCAAAATATTGCTGAACGCAGCCGGTGTAGTAAAAAAACAAAATCAACGCTGCGATCAGACAAAACAGCATCGGCAACAAACCGATAAGCTTTTGGTCCCTGCTCAACGAGCGATAGGTTCGTGCTGTTTTTGCTGCGATGAAAACGCTGGTCAAATACATTATCACGAAAACAACGATAATGCCAAAACGCCAGTCGATCAGCGGTTGTTCAACTGCCGGAAAAATGCCGGGTAAAAATATCAACATCAGCATCAGCAAAACGCACAGCACTGCGATACCCAACTGGACCCTTTCCGTGGATCGAATCAATGTCCGGTTCATTTCAGTGTTCCAATTACCCCGTGTTTATCTAATGCTTCCAATCGTACCGGTAGCATTCTGTTCTTCAGATCGTGACTGGAAGCTACTTTTACGCGAATATAAGTGTCTGTTAATCCGCTCCAAAATCCATTCTTTTGTTGTTCGAATAAAACGAATTCGGTTTTTCCCAAAAATTGCTGGTGATAAACGGTGCGTTTCCGCTCGCTCAATTCCCGCAGTCGCCGGCTGCGTTCGATAATCGTTTCCCGGCTGATTTTTTCCTGATCCGGCAGTTTGCTGCTCCGCGCATGATCGCGATCGGAATAGCTGAACACGTGAAAATAGGCAAACGGCAAATCCAGCAACAGTTCGTAGGTTTCATCAAATAATGCGTCCGTTTCGCCGGGATAGCCGACGATCACATCCGTTCCCAAACAGGCTTCCGGATTGGTGCGATGCGCCATCATTAGAAAATCGACAAATTCCGCAACGGTATATTTGCGGTTCATCGCCTGCAAAATGGCGTCGCTGCCCGATTGAATGGGAATGTGTAGATAGCGGCACAATTTTCCGGTGGTCGCCAGTTGTTGCACAACCGCATCGGCAATGGTCGTCGGCTCGATCGATGAAATGCGGATGCGCCACAAATCCTCAATTGTTGCCAACGCAGAAAGCACATCCACCAGCGTTTTCCCTTCAAAATCGTAAGTGCCGATGTTAATGCCGGTCAGCACCAGTTCATGATGTCCGGCTGCTGTCAGGCTGCGGGCTTCTTTCAAAATATCCTCAAATTCACGGCTTCGGGCACGACCGCGCGCATAAGGAATTTCGCAAAAGCCGCAAAAAAAGTCGCAGCCATCCTGAATTTTCAGGTTGGCACGCGTATGCAGATCGTCAAATCCCACAAAAGGAATCGTAAAGCTTTTGCGCTGGATGGTCGGCGTAATCAACTGCGGTTCATTTTGTGCTGTGGTTTCCTGCAAAATTCCGGCGATATCCATTTTACGCTCGTTACCGACAACCCAGCGCACATTTGGCAATTCCAGCAATTTTTCCCGCTGCACCTGCGCCTGACAACCGACCAGCGCAATTTGCACATCGGGATTTATCCGCAATGCCTTGTTGACCAGTTTGCGAGTGTCCGCATCGCCGTTTTCGGTTACGGTGCAGGTGTTTACCACCAGCACATCGGGCGTATCTTTAAAATTCACCACCTGATGTGCATTTGCATCAAAACCTTGTTGCATAATTGCCGTTTCAGCCTGATTCAACCGGCAACCAAAGGTGTAAAAAGCTATTTTTTTTCTGTTTTCCATCGCTGCTTTTTTTAATTAATAATGGCATAATTTAAGGTATCAACGCTGTAAATCAAAAATTATTCGATAATCCTTTAAGTAGAGGCAATTCATGAATTGCCTCTACATGTAATTCATGAATTGCCTCTACATGTAATTCATGCCTTACATCTAATGTAATTCATGAATTGCCTCTACATGTAATTCACGAATGGTCTCTACAGGCAATACAGCGCCATACAACCGCTACTTTTCGCTTTGATGCGTCATAAATTTACGTAAATTTGGTTTTTGCGAACCCGAATTGTTCCGATAACAAACTGTATTGTAACCTTTTGCAGGTAAAAGTGGAAATACCAGGAGATACCATTTGATGAACTTTGATATACAGCACCGCAAAGCCAAGATTGTTTGCACACTTGGACCCAGCAGCCATACATACGAACAAATTTTGGCGTTGGCCAAAGCCGGAATGGATGTCGCGCGAATCAATTTTTCGCACGGCGAACATGAGACACACAAAGCATTGATTGAAACGGTGCGGCGTGTTTCCCGCGATATTGCCAAACCGATTGCCGTGCTGCAGGATTTGCAGGGACCAAAAATTCGTGTCCAAACTTTCGAAAACGGACAAATTGAGCTGGTGGATGGTGCCAAATTCATTCTCACTGTGCGCGATGTTACCGGCACCGAAGAAATTGTTTCGGTATCGTACAAATCCTTTTATCAGGATGTGAAACCGGGCGACGCGGTGTTGCTCGATGACGGCAACCTGAAGCTGGAAGTTGAAAAAATCGACGGATTGGATGTCCATTGCAAAGTGATATATGGCGGTATTTTGAAAGATAAAAAGGGTTTGAATTTACCGGGATCGATTCTTTCCGTGCCGTGCCTCACCGAAAAAGACCGCAAGGATTTGCAGTTCGGGCTGAAAATGAATGTTGATTACGTTGCGTTGTCTTTCGTGCAAAAACCGGAAGATATCAATGAAATAAAATGGATTATCGAAGCGCACGGCAAACAAACCCCGGTGATCGCAAAAATCGAGAAACCGCAGGCGGTTGAAGCGATCGATAAAATCACCGATCTGACCGATGCGGTGATGGTTGCCCGAGGCGATTTGGGCGTGGAAATGCCCGCCGAAGAAGTGCCATCTATTCAGAAAATGATTATCAGCTTGTGCAATCGCAAAGCTATTCCGGTGATTACCGCAACCCAAATGCTCGATTCGATGATCCACAACCCACGCCCGACCCGCGCCGAAGCGTCCGATGTTGCCAACGCCATTCTCGACGGCACGGACGCCGTGATGCTCTCCGGCGAAACCGCATCCGGCGCATTCCCGTTGGAAGCGGCGCAAACGATGGATCGTATCATCCGGATGACTGAATCGAAAAGCGGACCGCGTTGGGAGCTGAAACGTCGCCAGCGCGATGCAACCTATCCGATCGCATCGACCATCGGGTATTGCGCCTGCCACGCTGCACAAATGGTAAATGCCAGCGCGATTGTTTGTCTCACCCAATCCGGCTCAACTGCCGGGATGATCAGCCGGTTTCGCCCGATGCTGCCCATCATTGCGATGACCTGGCAGGAAAAAACCTATTGCCGATTGGCGCTGTTGTGGGGCGTTCGCGCATTTCTGGTCGATGAATTTTATGAAAATGTGGATGACGCAATTGAAACATTAAAAGCGCGGATGATCGAAATGGGTTTAGCCGAATCCGGTGATAATGTGGTGTTTACAGCAGGTTTGCCTTTCACCCAACGCCGCCCGACCAATGTGCTGCGCATCGAGGAGCTTTAATTGTTTGTGTTTGGATAACAGTCTATGGAGATTTCTGCTCCGCGCCGAATGCGGGAATCTCCTGTAACACCTTCTGTTGCGCTAATTTTCCGCAACAGCATTCCGGCTCACCTGAACCTCAACCACAAACTTATTTCGTGCGGTAGGATTTGCCGAATCGTCATAAAACATGACGCTGACGCTCCGGTAATCGTCCCGCTCTTTTTCCCGCAATTCGTATCGCAGCGCTTTTCGTCCGCTCAACACATCGATGGTTTGCCAATCTTTGAACGATTCAGTCCATGTATCCCCGTTACAAAATTTGAGTTTACCAACCAGATTGCTGTAAATGTCGCGAGCTTGCGATTTTTGGTTGCCCTGATAAAATCGCGACACAAAATTATTTTCCGGCGATATTCGCGAAACGATTGCCCCGGGCAGTTGAACGTTGGGATACAAATTGTTGCCTTCGCCACGCGTGATGAAATAAAAATCGGCGTTGGCGTGGGCAATTACAAAATTGATGGCATCGCATAAATCCGCTTCCTCCGGAAGCGAGCGCGACGCGACGTCCGCCCACCAAGCCCGCATCCGGTAACTGCCGATGGCGTTAGTATCCGCCCGAACCACCAGCAGCCATTCCCCGGCAAACGGGATTTCTACCGCATATGTAAGCGAATTACTGCCGTTTTCATTCGGAAATTTGGCCAGATAAGTTGTGTCGTCCGGCGCGATCAGCACAATTGCCGGAGAGAAACCGGTTGCTTTAACCTGCACCAACAGCAAATCCCCTTTCGAGAAACTGACTTCGTATGCGTCAAATCGCCCGAATTCGGGATCGGTTTCATCAACCGGATTAATTTCTTCATCAAAATAAAGGTGGGAAACCCTCACCGAGTCGCCATCGGTTTGCGCAGATAACGGATTCGTGTGTGAGCACAACAGCATAACTGCAATTGGTAAAGCGTATTTCACAAAACGGTTCATTATTTAATTCCGAATGTTGCGTATTTTTGTTATTTGTGGTAATTTAAAGTCAATCATACCAAAATTGTTCCGGTTTATACGTCAGGAGGAAATTATGCCTCAGGAATGCCATTGGTGCTTTAATTGCCGTATGAAATTTTATCGAAATGAGATTCGCTATTTCGATTTCGGCGTCAGAGAAGCTAATACTAAAAAAGGCGTTTGCAGCGCTTGTAAAGCGGCGATCGTAGCTTCACCAACGTTTATCGATACGAATTTTCAATTTATTTTTATTCCCCAACAGTTATTGCTCACCAAACTTGGTATGAAAAACGACAAATTGACAAAATTCTATTTGTTGCTGAATAAATACCTCCCTTATTTCCCAACCAAAATGATTGGACATGTCATCCAACTTTGCTCTGAATACAATAGCAAATTCATGCGATATATTCAATCATTAGATTTGGATTATCAAACCTCGCCACATTATCCTGATAGTGTGGATCTTGGGCATGCCGGAACACATCTTATAAATTGGAGAGGTTTGCGTAAACAAATGGAGCATTTAATTGAAATGACGCATCATATCAGTGAAAATAAAAAAACCAAAGCTGATGACTTGAAAAGCAAGATGTTCGAAGAATACAAGGAAATTAAACAAAAGCTGGCAGCAGACCAGGCCGTTCCCGTCGAATTTAAATGATGCTATAAAATATTGATTTCGCTAAAACAACAAACGCCACTAAAAAGCGGCGTTTGCAGATAAACAGTTGGTTCAAAAAAGCTATTGAATGTCGCCAATCAATTTGTTTTTGATCGGTTTGGCGAAAATCAGGAAAACGACGCCGGCAACCACAACAATTGTGGCAACGTTGCCGAATAACTCTGTGATGGGCAGTGTTTCAAACTGTCCGGCAACCAATCCAGCAATCAAATTTCCTAATGCGGTTCCCATAAACCAGGTTCCCATCATTTGCCCAACCAATGGTTTTGGTGAAAGTTTTGTGACGGAGCTTAATCCAACCGGGCTCAAGCACAATTCGCCAATGGTGTGCAAATAATATGTAGCGACTAACCACATCGGGCTAACTCCGGGACCGCCATCTGTTGTGTATTGCGCACCCCATGCCAGCACCAGAAAACCGGATCCGAGCAATACCAGTCCGAGCCCGAATTTGGTGGGGATGGAAGGATTGCGAGCGCCCAGCATTACCCACAAACTTCCCATAATCGGTGCCATGATGATGATAAACAACGCGTTCACCGATTGCAGCCAACTTGCCGGCATTTCCCAACCGAAGATGTTCCGATCGGTTAATCGTTCGGCAAACAAGTTCATTGATGAACCGGCCTGCTCAAAACCTGACCAGAAAAGTGCTGCGCCGACAAATAAAATTGCGATCACAACAACGCGCTTTTTTTCCATCGAAGATAAATCTTTAAAGAAAATAACAAAAAGGAAGTACAGCAGCGCAAGCCCAACAATTATAACGCCAGTTGCACCGGCAACGCCGGTTAAGGTTATTTTCAAAATTCCCGCATAATCGATTACCCAAAGTACTGCAAAAATGGTCAGCAATCCGGCAACGCCGCGGATCAGTGAGGATATATCGTTTTTGCGTTGCGCCGGATCGGTCGCTTTCAATTTTCCGGCATCGCCCAAATGTTTTAAGCCTAATTTATACTGGATAACCCCAAACGCCATCCCGAAACCGGCAGCGCTAAAGCCAAGGTGCCAGTTAACCTGCTCACCAAGATAACCGCAAATGAGCGGGCCGATAAATGCGCCAAGATTTATCCCCATATAAAATATGGAAAATCCGGCATCGCGACGTGCGCCGCCTTCCGGATAAAGATCGCCGACAATTGCGCTGACGTTCGGCTTCAATAAACCAGTACCGATGACGATCAGAATCAATCCGGTAAAGAAAAAGAATTTTCCGGGAATTGCCATGCAAAAATGCCCGGCAGCAATGATAATCCCGCCGTAAAAAACAGCTTGCTGTTGCCCGATTAAACGGTCGGCAATCCACCCGCCCGGCAATGCCAGCAAATATACCAAAGCGGTATACATACCGTAAATAGCCGCGCCGGTTTGCCCGTCCATCCCAAACCCGGGATTTTCGCCGGTTGTTGCTGCAACAATAAACAGCAGCAAAATGCCCCGCATACCGTAATAACTTAACCGTTCCCACATTTCTGTAAAAAATAAGGTGCCTAATCCGCGAGGATGTCCACCGAACATAATGCCTCCTTGTTTAATTAGCTTTCAGACGTATCATGCATACGTTTCGTTTACATATAATTTGCAATCTTCAGTTACTGTCGGCGGCTCCGAATAACCTGAGAATATAATGGTTCGCCTATTAGCATCAAAATTCTAAAGAAATAAATTTTATAGTTTTAGCTCCGCAGATAATCCCAAAACATTATCTAAAAGCGGATGCAGTAATTTGCTGCCTCAATTTGAATTTCAGTGCAGTTGTGTTATATTAGCCTTTCTTTTTTATACAATCATCTGTTCAAAATGAGGAAAAATAATGACGCCATTATTTACAAATGACGCGGTTGTTCTGGGAATTTTGCTGGGGATTTTAGCCTTCGTATTTCAAACATCGCACAGCGAAAAACCGTTTTGGCAGAAATTTTATAAATATGTCCCATCATTGCTGTTGTGCTATTTTTTGCCATCGGTTTTCAATTCGCTGAATATTATTTCCGGTGAACAATCCAAATTGTATTTCGTGGCTTCGCGATATTTGCTGCCGGCCAGTTTGGTGCTGCTCACATTAAGCATCGATTTCAAAGGAATTGTCCGGCTGGGTCCCAAAGCAATTATCATGTTTTTTGCGGGAACTTTAGGCATTATCATCGGGGGACCAATTGCCATTTTAATTGTCTCCAGCTTTGCACCGGATATTGTTGGCGGTGTCGGAAATGATGCCGTTTGGCGTGGATTAACCACAATTGCCGGTAGCTGGATCGGCGGTGGCGCCAACCAAACCGCGATGAAAGAGGTGTTCGAAGTCAGCGATGCTATTTTTCCGGCGATGATCGCTGTGGATGTTATTGTGGCAAATATCTGGATGGCGTTTTTGCTTTATGGTGCCGGAATTACCGATCGAATCGACAGTAAATTAAAAGGCGACACCTCCGCGATTGTCGATTTGCGCAAGCGAATTGAAGATTATCGCTCCAGCATTGCCAAATTACCAACGTTGACGGACACCGTTTCGATTTGCGCAGTAGGTTTTGGTATTACAGCACTTGCGCATTTTGGTGCGGATATCATTTCCCCGTGGATTGAAAATAATGCACCCACTTTGAGCCGTTTTAGCCTCACATCATCATTTTTCTGGATTGTGGTGATTGCCACAACGGGAGGCTTGTTGCTTTCGTTTACGCCCGCCCGAAAACTTGAAGGCGCAGGTGCTTCGCGCATAGGAAGCTTGCTGTTGTATGTGCTGGTAGCCTCCATCGGGATGAAAATGAATGTGCTGTCCATTTTTGATAACCCCGGGCTTTTCCTCGTCGGGTTGATCTGGATGTTTATCCATGCATCGATTATGATTGGCGTTGCAAAAGCGATCCGCGCCCCGTTCTTTTTCCTGGCGGTTGGCAGCCAGGCAAATGTTGGCGGCGCAGCTTCCGCGCCGATTGTCGCATCGGCATTTAATCCGGCATTGGCGCCGGTTGGTGTTTTATTAGCAGTTTTGGGTTATGCGTTGGGCACTTATGGCGCATGGCTCTGCGGTATTTTGATGCAATCAGTCGCACCCTGAAACGAAAGTTGGCTATGGCAAAAGCACATCGAAATCTGGTTTTGTATGACGGTGTTTGCGGATTTTGCGACCGCACTGTTCAATTTTTGCTGAAAATAGACACGGCAAATGTGTTATCCTTCGCTGCGTTGCAGGGGGAAACCGCGGCGAACATTGCCAGCAACCACCATTTGAAATTGAATGCCGAAATGCCGGAAACCATCCTTTTTGTGGAAAATTTTCAAACGGCAGATGAAAATGTGTTTGAAAAATCCACCGCTGCGATTAAAATCCTATTTGCGATTGGTGGCAAATGGAAAGTTTTGGGAGGGTTGATGTCGATTGTGCCGAATGCTCTCCGCGACCGGATTTATGTCTGGTTTGCAACCCACCGCTACCAATGGTTTGGCAAATTTGACAGTTGCCAGTTACCCTCACCCGAAGTGCGGGAAAAATTTCTGGAATAAATGTGAGGCGTTTATGCGAACGGTTCCCGAATGGTTTTTTAAACAATCTGCTGTAATACCTTTTCGTATCCGAAACGGAAAATTTGAAGTATTGTTGATCACTTCCCGGAAGGGGAAAAAATGGATTATCCCCAAAGGCGTAATCGAACCCGATTTATCGCCCGGTGAATCCGCCAAAAAAGAGGCGTTGGAAGAAGCTGGCGTGGAAGGTCTGCTCAGCGAAAAACCGCTCGGAAAATATCGCTACAACAAATGGAGCGGCACCTGCAAAGTGAAAGTTTACAGTTTGCAGGTGAACAAAATCCACAAAAACTGGCTGGAAAAATCCTACCGCAAACGCGAGTGGGTTTCCCAAAAAGAAGCAGCAGAACGACTCGGAGAAAAAAAGCTGAAAAAGATGATTCTCGGGCTGAAACTGGATGCTATCCCAAAAAAAATCGAGGCGCCGGAATCGGTTGAATACCAACGCGAAAACCTGCTGGTGAGTTGCGACCCCACCCGTTTAAATTTTGATGTGATTCACGGATTTTTGAGCAATTCCTACTGGTCGCCGGGAATTCCGGTTGACGTTGTAAAACGAGCTGCCGCCAATTCACTCTGTTTTGGGATGTACGAAAACGGTAAACAAATCGGCTATGCTCGTGTAATTACTGATTTTACAGCATTTGCATATTTAGCCGATGTGTTTGTGCTGGCAACGCATCAGGGTAGGGGATTGGGCAAATGGCTGATGGAATGTATTATGGCGCATCCGCAGTTGCAAACCATCCGGCGATGGATGCTGGCAACCAGGGATGCCCATAATCTGTATCAACAATATGGATTTTCGTCGATCAATGAGCCGAAAATTTTGATGGAGAAGTTGAGCCCCGGCAAATACGTTGCTGCGGATCATCAGCCGCCCAAACCTCCGGAAAAAGAATAATCAGATCATATTTTTGAGCACGTATTCCAGTGCTTCGGCGGTCTTTAAGCCGGCAACTTTCCGGCGCAGAAAATTCACATCGTCCAACGTTTCCATATCGAGCAATTTGTGTTCTTTCCGTGTGCCGGATTCCCGGATGTTGATTGCCGGAAACAGTCGCCGTTCGGCGCATTCGCGCGCCAAAACCAGATCCATATTGCCGGTTCCCTTAAATTCCTGAAAAATTACCTCATCCATCCGGCTGCCGGTTTCCACTAAAATGGTTGCGACAATGGTCAACGAGCCGCCATTTTCAATATTCCGTGCGGCGCCAAAAAAACGGCGCGGAAATTCCAGCGCATTTGCAGCCAGTCCGCCGGTTAAGGTTTTTCCGCCGGAATCCGCATCTTTATTGAACGCGCGACCCATCCGGGTTAGCGAATCGATAATTACCAGCACATCGCCGCCGCTTTCGGCAATGCGAATGGCCGTGTTCATCGCCAAACTGGTGATGTGCAAATGTTTCTCCACATCCTGATCGGATGACGAATGAAATACCGTTGCGCCGGGCAAATCCCGTTGGAAATCGGTGACTTCCTCCGGACGCTCGTCGATCAACAGCGCGAACACATCCACATCTGCATGATTTTGCAGCACCGCTTTTGCGACGTGTTTCAGAATGGAGGTTTTTCCGGCTTTGGGGGGCGAAATGACCATTCCCCGCTGCCCTTTGCCGATCGGCGTGAATAAATCGATCATCCGTCCGGTGATATCATTTTCACTCATCTGCATTTTCAGCGGTTCTTCGGGATCGATAACGACGGATGTTTTGTACTCTTTTAATTTCTCGTATTTTTGAATCGTAAGTCCATTAATTTTAACGATTTCCTTCAACGGTTTCGATTGGTTGGGGTTGGGTGCTTTCCCTAATTTTCCCAAAACGTGATGACCATCTTTCAAATTAAATTCTTTGATTATTTTACCGGGAACAAAGATATCCGTTTTTTGCGGCTGGAAATTTTTTAGCGGATTGCGCAAAAAGCCATGTCCGCCATCCATAATTTCCAAAATACCATCAGTTGTGTTTGTGCTCATTCTAAAAGCCTATACATTTGTTTATGAATATTAAAATACGTGCGGCGTTTACGACGCCCAAAATACACTTTCATTCGATCAAAAAAAAACAAAAAAAATCAACCTTCGGCTATTTTTGATAAATATGGATAAAACTACAAGTTGTACAAAAAATTTGGTTGGTGAAACGTCGTTAATTTACTATACTTGCAACAATAAATTGAAAATGAATCAGGAGGAATGAATGGAAACCCGTTCGAAATGGTTAAAATCCTTATTGTTTATTGTTTTGGTTGGAGTGATTTCCGGTTGCAGCACATTAAGCCAGCTTGCCAAAATGCAAAAACCCGAAGCTCGGGTGCAAAATGTTCGCGTGACCGGATTGTCGTTTAACACAATCGATCTGATGTTTGATATTGATGTGCGAAATCCCAACACCGTCGGTATCAATTTGAACAGTTTCGATTACAACCTGAATATCAACGGAAATTCTTTTTTAAGCGGTGACAATCAGGACGGATTGGAAATTGCCGCCAATGGTCAAAAAACGGTGAATCTGCCGCTAACATTAAAATTTTCAGACATTTACAACACCTTTTCGGGTGTGCAAAAACAGGACAGCACCGGCTATGAGCTGAGCGCTGGTTTTGCATTTAACGTGCCGGTTTTGGGTGCCGTGCGCATTCCGGTCAGCAAGGCGGGCAGTATTCCTAACGTAAAATTGCCGAAAATCAGCGTTGGCGGATTGAAACTCAACAACCTCAGCCTTTCCGGTGCAGATCTGGAATTGAAACTCAACGTGGAAAATCCCAATGTTTTTGGACTCAACCTTTCCAAATTAAATTACAATTTCAACGTGAACGATAAAAACTGGGGCAGCGGTGTTGCCGATCAAATGATGAGCGTCAACGAAAAAGGCACCGGCGAGCTCAAAATCCCGTTCAAGTTAAATTTTATGGAAATGGGGATGACCCTTTACAACATGCTCAAAGGCGATGACCAGTTGAATTACAACCTGAAAGGCAATCTGGATTTTGGCACATCGTTGCCGCTGCTGAAAGGCACCACGTTGAACTTTGACAAAGACGGCAACATTCAAGTGCAACGCTAAACCGTTGATAATAAAATATTTAAAAACCTTAAAGCCCCGGTATTACGGGGCTTATTTTATATGATATGAATAATTTTGGATTACCGGAAGAATTGGGCTGGCGTTTCGACAGCCTTTACCAATGGCTCAGCCGCAAATATCCGATGACAGTTGAGCACATTGAAATCGGCGGGCACACCTTTCAAATAAATAAAATTACCGATCCGACAGCCGCTTTGGAAGAGGCAGTCGCAGCGAATTCGATGGACAGTTTTGCGACGCCCTATTGGGCGGAATTGTGGCCGTCGGCCATCGCGTTGAGCGAATTTGTTGCAGAAAATGCTATTCCCAACCACTCAACGGTGCTCGAATTGGGTTGCGGAATGGGTTTGGTCGGGATTGTTGCCGGGCACTTCGGCGCATCTGTGGTGTTAAACGATCGTGAGGACGATGCGTTGCGATTGGCTGAGTTGAATTATTTGATCAATTTATCGGTGGTGCCGGAAGTATTGCAATTCGATTGGATAGCGCCGGTTCAGCGCCAGTTTTCGCTGATTCTCGCGGCAGATGTGGTCTACGAGTTGGCAATCTATCAACCGTTATTGCATACGTTCCGGACGATGCTGGCGCCCGGCGGGGAAATTTGGCTGGCAGAACCGAATCGCCCGATCGCCAAAGATTTTTTTAAGGTGTTATCCGATAACAATTTTGTTTGGGAAATGATTCCAAAAAAAGTGACCCGGAACGGTCGCGAAACACGAATCTCCGTTTACATTATCCGCCGAAAATAACAACGGAGAAACGTAATTTTGATCAACACTAAATGGTTGACGACGCTAACGATTGTTCTGCTGAGCACGATTGCGCTACCGCAAACGCTGCCGTTTCATCGAGCGGAACGTATTGAAAATATTGATGTTCACTCCTTTGCCGGAACCATGTTGCTGAAACACGATGTTCCCGGCACTTTTCGCAAACTCCCCAAAAATCCAATTTTTCAGCCGGGCGGAATGGGCTGGGATTCGGAAGATGTTTCCGATCCGTTCATCCTGCAAAGTGGTGATTCGCTAATGCTCTTTTACTCCGGCAGCAGCCGCAGCGATGAACAATATCACATCGGTTATGCGGTTCGGGATGAAACAGGCTGGTTCTGGAAAAAGCGGGATAAGATTATTTCCGGCAGCGGCGGCGCGTGGGACGCATTTCACCAGCTTTCACCGATCGTTTTGCGCGAACCGGATCGCTGGTTGATGATTTATTCCGGCAACGACGAAGATAGCGAACTCGGTTACGAAACCGGTGTTGCGACATCAACCGATGGGAAAAACTGGCAATATTATGTAAAAAATCCGGTGTTGCCGAGCCAGCCTGGATTTTGGGATGCCTCCGGGCAAATTTACGGTGACATTGTTTTTCTGCCGGAAACCGGCGAATATCGGTTGTATTACACCGGATTTCAGGGGCCGTTTTCATCGATCGGACTGGCGACATCTTCCGACGGCATTAATTGGCAACACAGCGGTGAACAGCCGGTTTTCAGCCGATTGCCGGGTGTGATTGCACCGGATGTAATTTACAATGGCGAAACCTGGCAGATGTTTTTTGTGCAAGCCGTCATCGGCGAAAAGGGGATGGGCACCAAAATTTGTCGGGCAACATCGCCGGATGGCATCAAATGGGGCGAGCCGGAGGATATTTTGCAGCCCACCGATCGTTGGGAGAAAGGGAATTTGGTGCGTCCGCAACTGGTGTATATGGAAGGGCGGATGAGCCTGTATTATTGCGGCGGCAGCGGCAGATGGCAAATTGGCGCGGCAACTACCGTTCCGGTTTTTCGCGGCAGCGGAAGTTGGTTATCTAACGCAATTCCAAAAAATGCGACAATTTTTGAACTGGTTTACGAACAACCGTACGGAACGGAAATTTCAGTATTGCTGCAATCCGGCAACCGCGCGACGCCGCAGCCGCTTTCCATCGAAAACGCGCTTCCCACCGGACGAAGCCAGGTTTTTCGTGCCAAAATTCCGTTGCCGGAAACCGGCACATCAAACCGGAAAATCGAGTTGCGTTTCAGTACAACCGATCCCTCCAAATCGCCGGTTGTTTACGAAATGAGTGTTCGCTAAAAATTCCGGCGTTGGTGTGAGAAGCTTCCAAACACCAACGCCGAAGATCGATTAATTTCCTGCAAGCGTTTCGGTTACGCTGCCGCAATGCAGCATTTTATCCCCAAAATACGGATTCATAATCTGTTTTGAATTGCTCAGCCAGTCGCCGCCTGTATTATCGAACGCCATTGGACAATGTTGCACATATAACGTATTTCCGGAAGATCCGGCTGATTTTGCCACGCTGATCATCGCTTCGGAGAGCGGCAAAAACATTTCGCGCTGTTTGGCGAGATCGCTTTCTGCGGCAATTTTTCCGGCGAGTTCTTTTGCCGTTGCCATCGATTCATTCATTCCAGTGGCTTCGTCTGCCATCGCATCGATTTTTGCCGTCAGCGTTTTGGCTGCGTTTTGGGCGTTGGCGCTGTTGCTTTCGACCAGATCATCCTTCAATGCAAAATATGCCGTCAAAATACTGTTTAAACCGGTGTCAACTGCTGTTGCAATTTGCTCCGCTTTCGGTTGATTCGATTCAGCAGCAGGTTTGTCATTTGCGCCACATGCGGCGAGCAATACGATTAAGCTTAAAACAATCAGTAAGTTACGCATGGTAATTTCTCCATTTTTTGATAAGTAAATTTTTAATGTCACTGTCTCGTACCAGACTCCAGCCTGGAACGATAATTTTTTTATTTTGAGATTTTGACCGTTCAAAGCTGAACTTTGAACATGAGATTGTTTTTGAATCATGCTTCATCATCCCCGAATTTCAGCCAACCGCGTTCAGCCAATGAAAAGTAGAGCACCGGCACCACAAAAAGGGTGATTATCGCGATCAGCATTCCGCCAAATGTGGGAATTGCCATTGGCACCATAATGTCTGACCCGCGTCCGGTGGAGGTGAGTACCGGCAACAGTGCCAGAATGGTCGTCGCGGAAGTCATCAGTGCCGGGCGAACGCGTTTTTTGCCCGCTTCTACGGTTGCGGCGCGAATGTCTGTGATACTCTGCGGGTTATCGCGTCGGAAAGTTTGTGTGAGATACGTGGCGATCAGAACGCCGTCATCCGATGCGATACCGAACAATGCCAGAAATCCCACCCACACCGCCACACTTAAATTGATGGGCTCGATCTGAAACAGGTTCCGCAAATCTGCACCGAACAGCGAGAAATTCAGAAACCAGCTTTGTCCATACAGCCATAGCAAAATGAACCCGCCGGACCATGCGACAATAATGCCGGAAAAAACCAGCGCAGTGACCGGAACGGAACGGAATTGGAAATAAAGAATCAGAAAAATAATTACCAGCGCCAGCGGTAAAATGATTCGCAGCCGTGCTTCGGAGCGAACCTGATTTTCGTAAGTGCCTGCAAAGCTGTAACTTACGCCTGCAGGAATTTTCAACTCACCGGCAGCGGCTTTTTCCTGCAAAAATTGTTGAGCTTGCTGAACCACATCCACTTCGGCGAGTCCCGCTTTTTTGTCAAAAACAACGTATCCGGTCAGGAACGTATCCTCGCTTTTGATCATTTGGGGACCCCGGATGTAATGAATCTGCGCCAGTTGTGCCAACGGAATTTGCGCACCATCGGGCGCTGGCACCAGAATTCGCTCGAGATCGTCGATGTTCCCGCGGAGTTCGCGCAGGTATCGCACCCGGATCGGGTAGCGTTCGCGTCCCTCAACCGTCATCGTGATGGGCATGCCGCCCACCGCAACCATAATTACTTCCTGAACAGTTTGCAGCCGGATGCCGTATCGCGAAATAGCTTCGCGATCGATTTCGATTTCCAGATATGGTTTGCCGATGATGCGATCCGCCAAAACCGTCGCCGGTTCGATGGTCGGCAACTGTTTGAGCAACTGCTCCATTTGCAACCCGACCGCCTCAATGGTCTGCAAATCCGGCCCTTTTATTTTGATGCCCATCGGTGCGCGCATGCCGCTTTGCAGCATTACAATCCGGGCGGCGATCGGCTGTAATTTTGGTGCGGAAGTGCTGCCGGGAATTTGCCCGGATGCCACAATTTCATCCCAAATATCATCCGGGTTTTGGATGCCCGCCCACGCCTTTCGCCCCTCGTTCAGCGCCGGATCGAGTGCCGGACGCCAAATCCGGAACGGCTGTCCGCCGCTTTCCGGGATCAGGTTGCCGTTTGCATCCCGCAAAAATGCACCGCGCACAACATACGGCTCACCGTCCGGTGCTGGCACGGGTTCACCATTTTTAGAACGGAAAACATCCAGCGAATTCGCATCGAAACGAAACGTTCGCAGCCTTCCGTTTTCGTCGAGTAAAAATTGCGGGTGATAGTTGATCACCGTTTCAATCATCGAAACCGGTGCGGGATCGAGCGGTGTTTCCGCACGCCCGATTTTCCCGACGGTCGATTCAATTTCCGGCAAGGCCGTGAACGCCATGTCCTGTTTTTGCAATACATCCAACGCCTCGCCGATGGATGCATGCGGCATTGTCGTGGGCATGTAAAGGTATGAACCTTCGTCCAGCGCGGGCATAAATTCCTTTCCCAATCCCGGAAATGTGTGTGCAATAGCGGATACCGGACGCGATGAGCGGATTGCATTTGGCAGCCAGCCGAAGAAAAAATCGAAGCCGAGCCAAATCAATCCACCGGTGAAAATGATGCCGAAAATAAACGACAGAAATTTTCGGCGATGGTCAAGCACCGTGTTCAGCAGTCGTTCGTAATTGCGTTGAACAGCAACCATCACCAGCAAAACGGATGCGCCCATCAGCAAAATCAGCAACAAATTGACGAGAAAAGCACGATCGACACCGAGCGGCATCCAGATATCTGTGAGAATGAACGTAACCGCAGCGATGGCGATGTAATTGGCATATCGCTCCGAATTTTTGGTGATCGACAGCGGCAGTCGCGATTGAAAAATTTGATATAAACCAAATATAATCAACGCAATACCGAGCCAAATATTCAACAAGAGAACGATTGCCAGACCGGCCAAAACGGTCAAATAGCTGAGTGCGGTTTTCAGGTTTTTCCGGCGAATGTTCCCGGTGAACAGCAGTTGTGCGAAGGGTGGAATCAGCGTCAGCGCCACAAAAACAGAGGCAATCAGCGCGAACGTTTTGGTGTATGCCAGCGGTTTGAACAGCTTGCCTTCCGCAGCTTCCATTGTGAAAACGGGCAGAAAACTGACCACCGTTGTGGCAACCGCCGTAATAACCGCACTGCCGACCTCGCTGGATGCCCGGTAAATCACCGCCATTCGTGATTCTTCCGGTTTGGCGGCGTCGAGGTGTTTCAAAATATTTTCGGTGATAACAATACCCATATCAACCATCGTTCCGATCGCGATCGCGATGCCGGAAAGCGCCACAATGTTGGCATCCACGCCCGCGTATTTCATCGCGATAAAGGTCATCAGCACAGCCAGCGGCAGCAAACTGGCGATCAGCAGCGAGCTGCGCAGGTGCATCACCATCAAAATCACCACAATCGCAGTGACCAGAATTTGCTGCACCAATGCACTGTTCAGCGTGTCCAGC
Organism: Calditrichia bacterium; assembly: GCA_020634975.1. Taxonomy (NCBI): domain Bacteria; kingdom Pseudomonadati; phylum Calditrichota; class Calditrichia; species Calditrichia bacterium. The sequence goes on from JACKAQ010000007.1 coordinate 26,923, forward strand.
GTTTCGTAAATCAGTCCGGTGCGATCGTAAAACGGCACAACGGTCAATTGGCTGACGGTGCCGTCCGGCAGAATTTTTTTCGGCAAACCCGGCGCAATTTCGGCGATTTTGGCTTTTACATTTTTGATGGCTTGCAGCGGGTTATCGCCGTACCGAACCACCACCACACCGCCAACCGCTTCAGCACCGCCTTTGTCCAGCGCACCGCGCCGCAGCGCCGGACCCATCGCAACGTTAGCAACATTGCGGATGTAAACTGGCACATTATCGCGCGTTTTGATCACCGAATTTTCGATATCCTCTATTTTTTTGACAAAGCCGACACCGCGAATCACGTATTCCACCTGATTCATTTCGATGGTTCGAGCGCCCACATCGAGGTTGGACATTTTCACAGCGGCGAACACTTCCGCCAGCGAAACATCGTACGCCCGCATCGCGTCCGGATCGACATCGACCTGATATTCCTGTACAAATCCGCCAACCGAAGCAACCTCGCTCACGCCCTCGGCGGAGAGCAGGGAATAGCGCACATACCAATCCTGTGCGGATCGCAGCTCGTGCAAATCCCATCCGCCGGTGGGATTTCCCTGCGGATCGCGACCTTCCAGCGTGTACCAAAACACCTGTCCCAACGCGGTTGCATCGGGTCCGAGCGTCGGTTGCACACCTTCCGGCAGCAAGTTGGGCGGCAGGCTGTTGAGTTTTTCCAAAATCCGCGAGCGCGACCAGTAAAAATCGACATCTTCTTTGAAAATGACGTAAACGCTGGAAAATCCGAACATCGAAAAACTGCGCACGGTTTTCACGCCGGGAATGCCGAGCAACGCAGTGGTCATCGGATATGTGATCTGATCTTCGATATCCTGCGGGGAATGCCCGCTCCATTCCGTGAATACAATTTGCTGGTTTTCGCCGAGATCGGGAATGGCATCGACCGGAACAGGATTGCGCTGAACGCCGGGAATTTGCCAATCGAACGGCGCGACCAGCACGCCCCACGCAATGATGATCAGCGTAATCAACACCACGACCAGCTTGTTTTGCAGACAAAACAAAATCAACCGGTCGATGATGTTTTCAGGTTTTATTTTATTGGGCATTGTTCAATATTCTTTCGTAAACCGTTGTTATTTCAGAATTTCTGTTTGCTCGCCGCAACGATACATTCCCGAACCGAAATAGGGATTTTCAACACCTTCACGATTTTGCAGCCAAAATGCACCTTTGTCGTCGAACGCCATCGGGCAAAAAAAGCGGATGACCGGCTGATCAGTTTGCACCCCAAAAATCCGGAACGCGTCGGTCAGCGCATCGGAAAGCGGCTCGAACGCCGTTCGCGCAGCGGCGATATCTGCTGCCTCGGTTAAATTTCCTGCGCTGCGTTTCAACTGCTCGTGAAGTGCCATCCATTTTGCATGCGCGCTTTCGCTGCCGAGCAGCGTCATGTCTACTGTTTTAAGATTTTCAGCGAACGCGGTTGCCGCCGTTTTGGCATTGTTTGCCTCATCTTTGCTGAGCGCGGTATGAATCTCAAAATACGGATCAGCCAGATGTCCCAATTGTTTTTGGAAGGCATCCGGTGCGGTCATCTTTTCGGCTGAATGTCCCATCTCGCTGTGATCGTGGCTTTCCGGCATAGCCTTGCTTGTCATGCTCATCATGCTTGGGCGGGCTTTGATTTGCAAATCGCTATCGAGCTTAAATGCACCATTTACAACAACTTGGTCGCCTGCGTTCAACCCGGATTTCACAACAAAAAAATCACCGGCTCGCGGGCCAAGCTCAATTTCGCGTCCGTAAAATGTACCGATTTCGGTTGGATCTGCGAGATACACAACTGCCCGTTTTCCGGTGATCAGCGGCGCAGAAGCGGGAATTACCAGCGGTGCTTTGCTGGTATCCGTTGTGCTGACCAGCCCGAGCTCTTCGGCACGCACCAACTTCATTCCGCAGACGTCGCAGGTGCCGGGTTTGTTTTTGATGATCTCCGGATGCATCGGCGAAATCCATTTTCCGGCCAGATTTTTGTCCATCACCAAACCGCCGGATGCTAGCGTCGATTTGACCACAGCGCGGGCGAGCATGTCGGGTTTCAGCAACCCTTCGTCATTTTGCACATTCACGCGAACCTGAACCGTGCGGGTGCGCGGATTGAGCATCGGATCGATAAAAACGATCGTTCCCTCAAATATTTTTCCGGGAAAAGCTTCGGTTTCGAAATCAACATTTTGTCCGTAGCGAATCCATTGCAAATCGGATTCATACGCGGAAAGTTGCAGCCACACCTGCGAGAGATCGGCTATCGTGTAAATTTTGCTGCCAGTCTGGATATATTCGCCTTCGCGAACATGGCGATCGATGACGATGCCGCTCATCGGGGAATAAATGGTCAGCCGGTCTGATGGCTCAGCGGATTTTTTTAATTGAAGAATCTGGGCTTCGGTTAATCCGAGCAGCGCCAACTTGTCGTGCGCGGCTTTCCGGGTGCGTTCGTTCGGGTTGGAGCGCATCACGGTGAGAAATTCCTGCTGCGCAGAAATTAAATCAGGGCTGTACAGCTCCACCAAATGATCGTTGCGGGCAACTTTGATACCGACGTAATTCACAAAAAGCCGGTCGATTCTTCCGGGCAAATATGCGGAAATTGTGCGAACACGCGTTTCGTCGTAAGCGATTTTGCCATACATCCGCACCTCGCGATCCACAAACCGGTGCACCACCGGAACCGTTTGGATATTCGCCAATTGCTGCGAAACCGGCGACAGTTTCAACGATCGCGGATTACCATCGTCCACAGTTGCATTGGATACGGGAATTAAATCCATCCCGCAAATCGGGCATTGCCCGGGATTGGGTTGGCGAATTTGCGGATGCATCGAGCACGTCCATTCTGTGGCAGCGTCGCCCGATGCAGCTGAGTGATCGTGGGAATCCGCTGGCGAGCTGTTCAGCCAATAACCGGCGCCAAATGCTAGCACCAGCAAACCGAAAACCAACCAACGGAGGTCTGATACCCATAATTTTTTTATCGGATTCATTTTATTTCCTTTTCAAATTAGCGATTCAAAATCCGGTCAATTTTTCAAGTTCTGCGCGTTTTTGGGCACAGCGATTGCGACTGTCCGCCAATTCCAGTTCGAACTGGAGCAGCGTTCGTTGTGCGTCAATCCAATCCAGAAAATCCATTTTCCCGGTTTCAAATGCGGTTTGGGAAACTTCGAGCGCCTGCCGCGCTTTTGGAATCAGTTTGTTCTCATATAATCGTATTTTTCGATACGCATCTTTGTAACCAAATAATGTGACTTGCAATTCCGAAAGCAAAGAATTCCGGACATTTTCGATCGAAAAATCCGCTGCTTTTTTTCGCGTTTGGGCAGCAGCGACGGCGGCTTTGTTTTTGCCGAACCAAAGCGGCAGGCTCATCGAAACGCTGATCATCACCGGATCGGGCAGATTTACGCCGTTCATATTTCCCATTTGCTGATATTGGATGCCCAGCCCAAACGCCGGATAATTGCTTTTTTGAACCAGTTGTAACGCACTGCGGCTTTGTTCGGATGTCGCAGTCGCGATTTGCATCTCGGGATTTTTCTCGGATAGCGCAGCCGTAAGTGTTTCGAAATCGATCGCGATTGTGTCCAGCTCAATTTGCGGATCGACCGGCAAAACGGCATCCGCCGGACGATTAAGCAGATAATTCAGCCGGGCGTGTGTTACCGGCAATAATTGCTCGTAGCTTTTTTGCTCGTCGTTCAGCCGTTCCAATTCAACCTGAATTTTCAACAGTGTTGCGTAAGTATTTTCACCGGTTCGAAATTTGGCGAGGACAACCTCTTCCACATCCTGCATCAATTGAATATTGTTGCTGATTATCGCCAGTTTTTGGCGAATCAGTGCATATTCAAAATACGATGCTTTGATGCGAAAATGTAAATCGCGTTTGGTGCGTTCGTATCGTGCCAATTCGCGATTGGCTTCTGCGTCTGCAATTTTGCGTTGCTGGCGCAGCGTGCCAAACCAGGGAAATCCCTGATTTACTGTGAAACGGTTCTCCCGCGTTTCACCGAAATCTCTGAGAGATTGCGCCATGTAACCGTATGTAATTGTTGGATTTGGCAGCTTACCGGAACTGTTCGCCTGTTGCGTTGCAGCTTGCCATTTTGCCCAATCCGATTGTAGGCCGGGATTTTGTGATTCCGCAAACTTAATCAGCGCTGCGAGGTTACTGGCTTCGGATAAGCTTGCTTTTCCGGCTGTAATTGGGTCGTCGGGCTGTGCAAATCCGGCAATTGTTGCCGCTAAAATGCAGCCCAAAATGATCATTCGCATAACCACTCCGTCAGAAAAAAAAGTTCACATGCGGTTCTGTTTTCAATAAAAAAAACAGCCACAGCATTAGATTAATGCAATTTTATAGAATGAAAATTGGAGAGAGGAGATGCTAAATCAAAAATGCACAATGTTGGGTAAATAGGGGAGGAGCGTGGGAATTTATGGGGATTGCAAAACTGTGTGTCAGTTTTTTGGGGACAAAATTTGCCGCGGTTGCATCTATGGGCAAAAATTTAACAATCGACAACGATACATTTTGAGAGTTACCGGTTTGTTCAACCTTCATTAATTGGGCTGACAACAAACGCACCTGACATTTCGTGGTGCAGTTTTTTAACAAATTTGGGTTGCTATCCAATGTGGATTCTTGTTGTCCGGTTGTTTTTTTGGCTGAATCGCAACATTCTTTGCCGGAATTCATCTGCTCTTCAGGCATTTTATGGCAGCTTTCGGCGGCTGCAACGTTGTTTTCGTGGTTACATGCTTTATGATTGGTCAATAAACAGCAGCAAAACGCCATCGAGCTGAAAGCAATTACCCATGTTAAAAAATAAGTTAACATCAGGATTTTCAGTGTTTTAGTGCGATAAAAATTCATCGATTTCCGTTTTGCATTTTGTTTCGTTCGCTAAAAAGATCGTCATAAAACCCAAATTAGTCAACGGTAATTTTGAAATCCTGTTCCGACTACTGCCGAATTGTGACAAAAAATTTCCGTAAATCACTGAATCCGGTTTCATCGATAATTTCCAGTTCATTCCACCCTTGACGGCATTCCAACGGTTTTTCGTGGCGATTTTCGGTGGTGCCGAGGAAGCGGTCATTCAAATACCAAAAAATTTTATGGCGGTTGTCACGATGCGCAGCCCGGGCAGTCACTTTTTGCAGAACGCTGCCAAAATCGCGGGGAACCCAAAGTCGGGCGTTTTCCTGTGGATACAAAATTTCGATTGGTGAATTTCCGGCAATTGCATTGCAATCGGGATTGTGAACCGGCGAATTGCCAACCATTTGCCCCCTCCCGCGAACATATTGAACCACATCCGGTGGAAAAATCAGCATTTGTCGGGCTTGATATTCGGTAGTTTTCCAACAGCGTGAGCAAACTTCGTATCCGGTTTTATCAGAAATAAATATTTTTCGATGGAAGCTGCAAATTTTCAATGGTTTAGCGTGACGCGGTGCCGATGCGAAAATGGGATTCGGGCAGTTTTGGGAGGCGAGAAATCCGGTTTCGCGACAAATTTCAACATCTTGCAAATCGATGTCCTGTGCTGCAAACCAGGTTAATTTCGGATTTTTGGGGAGCGAATTGAAAATGTCGAACAGCAGCGGTCCGGCACTTTTCGAACCGGCAAGATTGGCATTTCCTTCACCGGAAAAATTGCCGACCCAAACCGCTATCGTCCATTCGGGACTGACCCCCACCGCCCAGGCATCGCGCTGTCCGTAGCTGGTGCCGGTTTTCCACGCCAACGGAAACTGATTTTGGAATAATTCCCAATAAAATTCTGCACCCGGACGTTTCAAATCTCGCAAAATTTCCAGCGTCAAAAAGCTGGCGCCGGGACTGATTGTCGCTGATACCCGCTGTTGAGATTCTGCGCCATTTTTCTGCAAAACGGTCAGTGGTGAGAAATTGCCGCCGTTTCCCAAACCGCGAAATAGCGTCGCCGCATCCCACGGCGTCACTTCTGCGCCGCCGATGATTAACGGCAAACCGTAATCATCCGCATTGCGAAATAATGTCCCAACCCCTGCCTGTTGCAGAAATCGATAAAACGGATAAAGTCCGTAGCTATTGAGCAATCGCACTGCCGGTACATTGAGCGAGCGAATCAGCGCCTGGCGTGCGGGAACAATGCCATCGTATTGTTGGCTGGCGTTTTGCGGAGAAAATGCGCCGTAAAATGTTGGCACATCGTGCAGCACCGTTTGCGGGAGAATGAGCCCGTCGTCCATCGCGAGTGCGTATAAAAACGGTTTCAGAATTGAACCGGATGAACGCGCTGCGCGAATGCCGTCAACCTGTCCTTGCGACCCTGCATCAAAAAAATCCTGAGAACCGACGTAAGCACGAACGTTTCCTGTTTGTGTTTCCACAACCAACGCAACGCCGTTGCGAATGCCCTGCGGATTTATGAATGAAATATGCTCCGCCAACAATCGCTCAGTTTCCGATTGGATTTTGGGGAACAATGGTGGTTTTTAGCAATCCGCCATTTTCTCCGTAACGTGTTTTCAACCATTGACTTAAGTGTGGTGCCTGCCATGGAAACGGGTGAGAGGATTCCGGCGTAGGCTCGAGAATGGACAGCGCTAGCGCTTCGTCGGAAATAATTCCGGCATCCTTCATCCTGCGCAACAGTTTGTTGCGTTTTTCCCGTAGTTTATCCGGTGCCGCATCCGGAGAAATAAGTCCTGGCGCATTGGGCAAAACGGCGATAGTCGCGGCTTCGCCCCAGGTTAGTGCATCGGGTAATTTGCCAAAATAACGCAAAGATGCAGCCTGGTAGCCAATAATATTTCCGCCGTATGGCGCGTGATTCAAATACAGTTGCAGAATTTCTTCCTTCGAATAGCGTATTTCCATTTTCAACGCTTGAAGGATTTCCAGCATTTTGTGTGCATAATTGCGTGATTTTGGATTAAATAATCGGGCAACCTGCATCGTAATTGTGCTGGCACCACTGACGCGTTTTTCTGAATTGACATTTTGCCAAAACGCGCGCACCACCGCTCCGGGATTTACTCCCGGGTGATAATAAAAATACTGATCCTCAAAAAAAAGGACGGTCGTTTTTAGCTTATCCGGAATTTTCAGATCAGGATTTGGAGGGAGGCACCACTGCTCATCTTGATTGAGAAAGACACGCAAAATCGGGAATTGTCGTGTGCTATCGGTTGACGGATCACCTAAAATAACGGTGCTGTAATCATTTGGAAATAAAGGAGTTGGCAGGGGAATTAACCAATACAACAAAAGTGTTGAAACAGCAATACCGAGCAAAATATATCGACAGCGGTAATTGGGTAATTGATCAACACGCAAAAATGTCACTACGTTTTCCCTGTTTCTGTTTCAAATTTACAAAACCAATAATAATTGTTTCCGTGTTCAAAAACAATTACTGGTAATGGAATTATTACCAGAAAAGAAGAAAAACATATTTTTTGTGAAAAGAATCTGCTGTAAAGAGGAATACCTGATTCTCAGGTATTTTCAGGATTGGGAGAATCCCTGTGTTGCAAAAGTGATTACAAACTATGAATTATGCTTCGTAAGGGCGCGTACGAACAATTCGCCACACAAATCCGAAAAAAGCGGTTACGACGCCAACAACAGCCCAAAGGGAATCACCGCTGATTTGGATATCAACTAACGGGTTCGCATAATACCCGCCGGCGCTGTTTGCGCTTTGGGCGGCGTTTTGCAGCGTTGCAATTGCTCCGGGATCTGCGAGTAAAGAACCCTGAACATAAATGATGCCTAACAAAAGCAATGTTAAGACATACAAAATAAGTACAACTTTTCTCATATCTCTATTACGCATAGGTCGCCTCCAATGAATCTACCATTTCGGATGAGTACAAAAAATTTGTTATGAATTCACTCCCTTGAAGACGCAGTAATTGAAGAAGCAGCAGTTTCAGCCAGTAAAATAAAGAAGCAGAAGTATTAATCAATTCCTGTCCATCGCTCGGGGTGAAGATACCAAAAAAATTAAACGTGTGCAATAGTTTCACACAAAAAAAATAAAAAATATTTTCTTGTTGTTGTGACATCTGTCACTGCGAAAATTTAAAACCCTGTTTTGTGTTCGGCGTTTTTTGTTGCTAACTCCCTATTAATCAGTTAATAACCGGTTAATCTTTCAATGTGAAAATGCATCGTATGTTGCCAGCAGCTGCATTTTATTTTTTGTTGGATATTTTCTTTTGAAATATTATGCTTCGAAGCCAATAATCGATTTATTGAATACTGTTGTGTTGTGCAGCGCAGGACAATTACCCAAAATAACGGATTGGATGATTGATGTACCGACTGTTTTTGTTGCTTGCCAAAGATCTTTTAGTTCCCGCCGGATTGTATTTTTGGCAATCCCGTGGAAAATACACAAAAATTGTTGATGCCATTTTGATGTCGCTGTTAAGCGGCGTTTATACCATTTTTGTTTACGAAACTGCTGATTGGGCAATTTATGGATATTACTGGCGATATTTGCTCCCGATTTTTTGGTTGACAGCTACCATTTCTCAAGTTATAAGTATTCGGAAAAAGAACCATCCGGAGCCGGGTATTGTTGCAAAAAATCGATTACGATTCGGGAGATTCTTTATTAGCGCTATTTCTTTTTTATTCGCTGTTTTTGCCATCTGGGCTGTTTCAGGAAATTTTCATTCCGGTACATCGGTTTCTCTCGCTTTCCCGTTAAAAAACGGCCAATATTACATTCTAGAAGGCGGTGATTCGCCATTGATTAACACAACACATCATGCACTTCCACCGGTTCCGCAAAAATATGCATTAGATATCATTGCAATCGGCGAATTTGGCAAACGCTCCGTTGGTTTTTTTCCGGAATCGCCGGATGAATATTATGTATTCGGAAAATCCGTTTTTAGCCCGATCGATGGTATCGTAACTGCAGTTGTTGATCAATATGTCGATTCCCTTTCCGCGGGACCAAAAATGGATGAAAATGAAGCTTATGGTAACCGTATCATCATTCAAAATGATTCGCTCGAAATTATGCTGGCGCAACTAAAGCAGGGAAGCATTTCCGTTAGATTGGGTGATACGATCTTTTCAGGACAGCAAATTGCCGCAGTAGGTTGTAGTGGTGATGTCAGCGAGCCGCATTTGCACATTCAGGCAACTATCCCTGCAACCGATGCGCGTGTTCGTCAATATTGGGATCGATCCGGTATCCCAATGCAGTTTAACGGGCGTTTTTTGGTGAAAAACGACATTTTTGAAGCATCAAATTAAGCCGGTTATTTAATCCCTAATTGTTTTTCCAACGCCAAAATTTTTCCTTTTGTTTCCTGATCTCCCGGTAAAATCGAATTTACAATTTTATAATTGCTTAACGCCGTACGATACCGGCGTTGACGCGCGGCATCTTCGGCTTTTTCTGTGTAAAACGCAACAATTCGAGCCTGCAAAGCCAATGCTTCTGAATTTGCGGGATCTAACCGGAGTATTTCTGAGGTGTATAAAACAGCATTGTCCGATTCAGGCAATGAATACCGTTTGCGTTCAAATGCAATATTTGCGCTTTCGAGTAGCGCCGTAATTCGGGGTGTAAGTGATTGTTTTTCCTGAGATTTAATATTCGTGTGGATTTGATTGATACGTTCTCGGGCAATTGGGCTGAGCGGTGATTCCGGAAAATCCACAATAAATTTTTGGTATGCGATCATCGCCTGGGCATAATTGCCGCTGTTATACACTTTTTCCGCAGCGGAGAAAAAATCGCTATCGTTTCCGGTGGTGGTTTTTCCAGTAAAAATAAACGCAAATGCGGCAGCAACCAGCAAAACAATGCTGCTGATGCCCAACATTAAACCGGTTTTACGAACCGGTTTTTTAACTGTTGTTTCACCGGAGTTGATTTCGGGGTTGGTTTGATATCTGGAATAAAATCCGGTCGGATGATCACCGGAATTTTCCGCGCCACCGGGATTTTCCGTATTGGGTCGCACCTTGATATTTGGTTCACCGGCCTGTCGTAACGGTGTTTGGAAAATCGGCGCATGTTGTGTTCTGGTAGCAGAAGGAGATGGTTGTAAAAGATGTAAGCATTTGCGGCAAATGGTATGTTCTGAGCTGTTTTGCGTCCCGCATTTTGGGCAAACCATCCGTAACCTCCTGAGCTTTGTTGTTGATGGCTGTCGACAACGATTTAAACGATCAGTAAATATTATTCAACTTCGATTGCAAATTTAGCACAAAATCCAAAGTTTTGTGTGTTATAACGCAAAAAAATACAAATGCGTTTTAACGCAACAAACATCGCATGTAATATGACCGGATTCTGCCAAAGTAGCCCGAACTATTTTGAAAATAATGTTGTGCTATCCGCTTCACTTATTAAATTGTGCAGCAAACAAAGACCCAGGAGAAGGGCATGACAAAAGTTGTGTATGAAGGACTGACATTTGATGATGTGTTGCTCCAGCCGGCGCATTCCCAAATTTTGCCGAAGGACGCGGATTTAAGCACTCGTCTGACAAATAGAATCCGGTTGAATTCGCCGTTGCTTTCTGCGGCGATGGACACTGTGACAGAATCTGCGATGGCCATTGCAATTGCCCGCGAAGGCGGCATCGGCATCATTCATAAAAATATGTCACTGGAAGCACAAGCGACCCAAATCGATCTGGTAAAACGCTCAGAAAGCGGGATGATTATCGATCCGATTACGCTGACTGCCGATCGCCCGATTCGCGCTGCGTTGGAAGTAATGGGAAAATACCATATTTCCGGCATCCCGATTGTCCAGGGAAAACGGTTGGTCGGTATCATCACCAATCGCGATTTGCGTTTCGAACAAAATATTGATCAACCGATTGACAACCTGATGACCAAAGAAAATCTGGTTACCGCACCTGTTGGCACAACGCTCGAACAAGCCAAAGCCATCCTCCAAAAGCACCGCATCGAAAAATTATTGGTTGTCAACGAAGCCGGTGAATTGAAAGGCTTGCTCACTGTAAAAGATATTCAGAAAAAACAAGATTATCCGGCAGCCTGCAAAGACAATTTTGGCAGATTGCGGGTTGGCGCTGCGACCGGCGTTGGCGAAGATGGGTTGGTTCGTGCTGCAAAATTGATTGAGCGCGGTGTTGATGTTATCGTCATCGACACAGCACACGGACATTCCCAAAAGGTTATCGATTCAGTTGCGAGTTTCAAAAAACAATATGGCGATGTCGCGTTAATTGCAGGAAATATAGCAACTTACGAAGCGGCAAAAGCTTTAATCGATGCCGGTGTAGATGCCGTAAAAGTAGGCATCGGACCCGGTTCCATTTGCACAACCCGAATTGTTACCGGCGTTGGCGTGCCGCAAATTTCTGCAATCATGGAAGTGCACAAAGCCACCAGCCAAGCCGGCATCCCGTTGATCGCCGATGGCGGCATCAAACACACCGGCGATATTGTGAAAGCACTTGCCGCCGGCGCTGATACGGTGATGATCGGCAGCCTTTTCGCGGGATCCGAAGAAAGCCCCAGCGAATCCATTTTACTGGATGGGCGACGCTACAAACAGGTGCGCGGCATGGGCTCTTTGGGCGCCATGCAGCAAGGCAGCCGCGACCGTTATTTCCAGGGTGAAGTTACCGAAGCGGATAAACTCGTTCCTGAAGGAATTGAAGGACGAGTACCATATAGCGGACATGTCGGCGACATTATTTTCCAAATGCTCGGCGGACTGCGCTCCGCAATGGGATACACCGGATGCCAAACGATTGCGGAGTTGCAGCAAAAATCCCGCTTTATCAAAATTACAGGTGCCGGGATGCGCGAAAGTCATCCGCACAATGTTGAAATTACCAAAGAATCGCCAAACTACAAATTGCGCAGTTCTTGATTTCTGAATAAACCGATCGAGGCTAAATAATGCAATATGAAAAAATAGACCATGTTGGCGTTGCGGTTCACTCGCTCGATTCTGTAAAAAAAATGTATAAAGATGTGCTCGGTTTAACACCCGTTTTTGAAGAAGAAGTGCCCGAGCAAAAAGTAAAAGTTGTCGGTTTCAAAGTTGGGCAATCGAATATTGAGTATCTCGAGCCGACATCGCCGGATTCCCCGATTGCCAAATTTTTGGAAAAAAGGGGAGAGGGCATGCACCATCTCTGCGTAGGCGTCGCCGATATTCACGCGGTTTTGGCAAATATGAAAGCCAACGGCATGCAATTAATCGATGAACAACCCAAAACCGGTGCCGAAGGAAAACAGATTGCTTTTGTGCATCCCAAAAGCATGAACGGCATTTTGCTGGAGCTTTCTCAGGAAAAATAACCTGTTGTTTATTTTGAACTTAATGGCGGGATACTTTCGGTATCCCGTTTTGTTTTTATGAAAAGATTTATCAAAATAGTGTTGATCACAATCGCAATATTGATCGGTTGCTTTGCGGTGTTTGCGGGCTACATTTGGCTCAGCATTCCCGATGTTGCATATCTCAAAAAAGAAAATCCCACAACAACATCGCTAATGGAATTTCGCAAAGCGGAAGCTGAAGCTGCCGGCAAAAAATATGCTGTCAAACAACAATGGCAGCCATATCGGCAGATTCCCGAAATATTTGTCCGAACGGTAACGCTCAGCGAGGACGCCGGATTTTGGGGACATGAAGGCGTAGATTGGGAGGAATTGGAAAAAGCGCTCGATGAAAGCTGGAAATCCGGCAAGCCGTTTCGCGGGGCGAGCACTATCACCCAACAAACGGCAAAAAATTTGTTTCTCACACCGGAACGATCGTATATCCGTAAGATACGCGAATATTTTATCGCCAAAAAACTTGAGGAAAACCTTTCCAAATCACGGATTATTGAAATATACCTCAATATAATTGAATTTGGCGACGGCGTTTTCGGTGTCGAAAAAGCATCCCAAAAATATTTTGGGAAAAGCATTTCCGAACTGGCATTAGATGAAATGGTTCGACTCGTCGCGATAATTCCCAATCCCATTCGCATGAATCCAACCAAATCCGGACGGGAATTGCGCTGGCGTTCGCGCGTTATTTTGAACCGGTTGCGCACCTACGATGATATTTCCGAGGAAGAATATTTGTTCAATAAAGATGTGTTGAATACATTTTTCGGGGGCGGATTTTAGCGATTTCGACCAAAAATGTGTCAATAAAAAAGCCCGCTTTCGTTTCCAAAAGCGGGCTTTTTTTATTTTTCGAAATGTGATTATCCGTGAAATTGCGGTTGTTCGAGCCAGCGAATCAATCCCAGTTCCACCGGATTTGGCATCGATTTGTTGAATGGCAGCACGCGGATCGTAAAGCGATAATTACCGCTGTTCGATGGCGTTATCGCAGCTTCGTAAACGTATGCACCGTCTTCGAGCTGCTTTTTGCGATTCATATCCACCAGTTCAAATTCGTCGTTGTGTAGTGCGTCTGTGCGCTCTTTGAAGAGATAAACCTGAACTTTAACATCCGCAGGATCGATTTCACCGATTTTGATTTTCGCACGAATTTTCAGCGGATCGTTGTATTGCAGAACAATTTCTTCGTTCAAATTCATATCTGTCAGTTCAACGTGAACATTCATCCATTGTTGCTGCATTTTTTCGCACCATGCGGCGTATTCTTTGGCAAGCTGATAGCTATCCTGGCTGTATTTTTCACCCTGCCGGATCGCCGGTTGATACAGTTGGTTCACATAATCTTTCACCATCCGGTGGGTGTTGAAATTTGGCATCACGCTGGCGATCGAGTGTTTCATCATTTTGATCCAATCGGTTGGCAAGCCATCCGCGCCGCGTTTGTAATACAGCGGGGCGAGATCATTTTCCATGATATCGTAAATGGCTTCACTGTCCCAATTATCCAATTCTTCCAAACTACGGTAATCCTCGCGATCGCCAAAAGCAAAACCGTTTTTGCCGTTATAGCCTTCGACCCACCAGCCATCGAGAACGGAGAAGTTGATTCCACCGTTCAACCCGACTTTCTGTCCGCTGGTACCGGATGCTTCCTGCGGACGGCGCGGGTTGTTTAACCATACGTCAACACCCGAAATCAGGTCGCGGGCAACGCTCATATCATAATTTTCCACAAAGAAAACCCTGCCGCGAAAACCTTCTTCCGCTGCTAATGTGCTCACAAAACGAATCAATTCCTGACCACCCATATCTTTCGGGTGAGCCTTTCCGGAGAACACCAGTTGAACCGGTCGTTCCGGATTGTTGAGGATGCGTTTGAGGCGCTCTTTATCGCGGAAAATGAGCATCGCGCGTTTGTATGTTGCAAATCGGCGTGCAAATCCGATGGTGAGAATGTTCGGGTCGAGCATGTCCTCCAACCGGTGGAGATGCAATGTACCTACTTTGTTGCGCAAATTTTGTGAGCGGATACGTTCGCGAACATGGTTGAGCATGATTTGTTTGACACTGTTTTTGGCATCCCACAATTCCTGATCAGGAATACCGAAAACGCCGCGCCAATATACCGGCTCATCCACATGCTCGTGCCAATCCGGGCTCAAATGTTTTTCGTACAACTTGCGCATTGCGTAAACTGTCCAGGTGCTGGCGTGCACACCGTTAGTAATGTGCCCGATGGGGATTTCATCCACCGGAATGCCGGACCACACATCTTTCCACAAATCCCGCGAAACGCTGCCATGAAGCTTACTCACACCATTGCGGAATTTGGAGAGTTTCAGAGAAAGCACGGTCAGGTTGAAAATCTCGTAACCTTCCGGCTGCACTTGCGAGCCCAATTCCATAAATTGATAACGGCGAATGCCAACGGATTCCCAGTACCGCTGGAAAAATTTTTCAACAAAATGGAGCGGAAATGCGTCGTTTCCGGCGGGAACCGGCGTGTGTGTGGTAAAAATTGTATTGCTGGCAACAGCTTCCAAAGCCTGGTAAAAAGACATTTTTTTCTCTTTCACCAACTGACGAATGCGCTCGAGTGCCAGAAAAACGGAGTGCCCTTCGTTCATGTGCCAGGCTTGCGGTTCGATGCCCATCGCGCGGAGCGCGCGAACACCGCCCATGCCTAATAAAATTTCCTGTGAAATGCGCATTTCTTCATCGCCGCCATATAAACGGGCGGTAATCATGCGATCTTCCGGCGGGTTTTCGGGTAAATTTGCATCCAGCAAATATGCCGGAATGCGCCCGATTTGAGCTCGCCAAATGGCAAATTTAACATCGCGCAGACCCAACGGGACAGTAACAATCAAATCCGAACCGTTTTCTTTGGTTACCTTGTGCAGCGGCAAATCGTTGCCGTTGTGCGGAATGTAAAGCGCAATCTGATTGCCATGTGCGTCAATCTGCTGGGTAAAATAAGTTTGGTGATAAAACAAGCTCACGCCAACCAGCGGCAATCCCAAATCGCTGGCAGATTTCAAGTGATCGCCGGCCAAAACGCCAAGTCCGCCGGAATAAATGGGTAACGATTCGTGAAAGCCGAATTCAGCGGAAAAATAGGCAATTACTTTATTGCGATCTTTTGGAAAGGTTTGTTTATACCAGGTATTTTCTTCAGAAATGTATTCGTCAAATTCGCGAACCACTCGTTTATACATCGACAAATATTCCGGATCATTCACACAGCGGTCCAAATCGCGCTGTTGAACTTCCCGCAAAAATTTTATAGGGTTGTGGTTGGTTTTTGTCCAAAGCGCCGGATTAATCTGGCGAAAAAGCTGGCGCGCTTCCGGTGTCCATGCAAACGACAAATTCTTTGCCAGTTCTTCCAGCCGTTTTATCTCGGATGGCAATTCTGGGATAACTTTAATAGACCCAACATACTGCATTTGGTGATCTCCTTAATCTAAACACGATATGATTTTTATTCAAAAAAACAGGCAGTTATTTGATTGGACCGTCCAATTATAACACATTGCCGGTCTTGAGAACAGAAGTTTTTCAATTTAACAAACCCGGAAATTATCAAAAATACGGTTAAATAATAATAAAATATTGAAACTGGAAACATCGATTTATTCTTTTTCGGATAAAACTGCTTTGAGTTGAGCGGAAAATTGTTGCTAAAAGAAATACACCGCAGTATATTTTTTATTTTCCCGTTATTTTTGCGAAAATAATGCTATTTTTTGATGCCAAAACATTGGGATACAAGTTAGGTTTTTAGGCAATATTTCAGCACTTTTTATTTTATTGAGTAGAAAAAATCATATCATTCATATTAATCAAAACGGAAATTTATGAAACCGATTTACAGCATGACCGGTTACGCTACCGAAAAAAGCGCGTTATCCAACGGTGAAATTACTTGCGAATTCAGAACACTTAATTCACGCTATTTGGAAATATACCTAAAATTGCCGCAGCAATTGCGCAATTATGAAGACGCGTTTAAAAACGTGATCCGAAAGCATATTGACCGGGCAAAAGTAAATTGTGTAATTACAATTTCAGAAACCGAAGTGCTGCCGGATATGATGCAAATCAATGCACCGTTGGTTAAAATGTATCGCCGTTTGCTCGAAGATCTCCGGATGAGTGCGGACATCAAAGAACCGTTGAAAATTTCCGATTTTCTGCAATTCAAAGATTTATTTAATATCGCGGAAAACGTGGTAGACGACTCATTAGTACAAGTTGTTGAGAATTTGCTGGTTCAGACCATCAAACAACTTAATGTTGCGCGATCCGAAGAAGGTGAAAATTTGCGAAAAGACATGCTCAGTCGCCTCAACAATGTGATGCAAATGGCTAACGAAGTACAAACTTACGCAGCCCAAAATTCGCGGATGGAATTTCAGAAACAGATGGAACGGCTCAAAAACTTGATTGATGATAACAAGCTCGATCGCAATCGGCTGGAAATGGAAGTTGCGCTAATTTCCGACCGGGTAGATATCAGCGAAGAAATTGTCCGGCTGAACAGCCATATCGAATTGTTCAAAGAAGATTTGGAACAGGGTTCGCCCATCGGCAAAAAGCTCAATTTTATTTTGCAGGAAATGCATCGCGAAGCGAACACGATGTCTTCCAAAAATACGCTGATCGAGATCAGCCACCGCGTGGTTGCCATTAAAGAAGAAATTGAGCGGATGCGCGAGCAGGTTCAAAATATTGAA
Organism: Calditrichia bacterium; assembly: GCA_020634975.1. Taxonomy (NCBI): domain Bacteria; kingdom Pseudomonadati; phylum Calditrichota; class Calditrichia; species Calditrichia bacterium. The sequence goes on from JACKAQ010000007.1 coordinate 44,074, forward strand.
TAAAAATCTCAGACAATTCTAATAATTGAAATGTTACAGTTACGCCAATCCAAATTTTTGCGATTGGCGTTTTTTTTGATCAACACTTTTATTTATCCAACGCAATAATGCGGGTTTTGGGATGTTTTGCCAGAAACGCGTTGATGATTTTGCGAATATCCTGATTGTCCGCGCGCTGCTGAATGTGTTCGCCAACGGTGTCTATCGCCAATGCTGAAATCGCATCTTCAGGGAGAAAACCAAACCCGCGATACAACCCCTGCCGGATCAGCACCACACCTTTTTCATCCGCATTTCTGCCTTTTGTGACAATCAGAAAATCCGGGAAATCGTAACAAAACTGGTCTATCGCCTGATTTGCGCGCAGGTTGTAATCTTCCGGCGATTCGCTGCCGACGCACGCCCCGTTGCACAATTTGAGATGATAATTGAAACACGGTCCGCGATTTTTATACAACCCGCACAATTTTTGGCACAGCCGGTATTTGGTTATAATCCGATCCTGAAAAGATTGCGCCTGCTTTTTGTTGGAGAAGGCAATCACCAGTTCCCCGTCTATACCGTTTGGTCCTTTCGGGCCAAATCGCTGCAGTGAAAACGTCAAATATCCATCAGCAGAAAGTTGGGAAAATAGACCGTAGCGATAGCGAATCGTACGTTGGCTGCGGTTAAAAACCGGCTGATGCGTTTTTATTAAATCCGATTCCAGCAGCAGCGCAATCAGTTCGCTGCCGGTAATTTGGTAATCGATGCGCCGGATGTGGTGCTTCATTTTTAACGATTTCTGCGATTTCAAATCGCCGGAAAAATGGCTCTGCACCCGTTTGCGAATATTTTTGCTTTTACCCACATAAATTAACCGGTCACGTTCATCATAAAAAAAATAGACGCCACAACCCTCTGCCAACTTGTTGATATCATTGCGGTTAAGTCCCGGAGGCAAAATGTTTTCCCGGATGTTTTCTTTCAGCGATTCTGTTTCGGAAACCGGACATTTTTCCAATATCTGAAGGTGTTGAAACAGTTGCAGCGTTGCATTCGCATCTGCCAATGCGCGGTGGGCACCGTTTAACGGAATGTTCAATTTTTTGCACAAATGGCTCAGCTTGTACGATCCAAAATCCGGCAACAGTTTGCGGCTGAGCCGTTCGGTGCAGAGTTGCTGTCTGCTGAAATTGTAGCCCAACCGCGAAAATTCTTTTCGCAAAAAAGCATAATCGAACCGGGAATGGTGCGCGACAATAATGCGATTTTCAGTCAATTCGACAATTTTCCGGGCAATTTGGAAAAATTTTGGAGCGTCCGATAATTGTTTGTCAACAACGCCGGTGAGCCGCTCGATGCCCGGCAGCAATTGAAATTCCGGGTTGACGAGGGTGCAAAAGCTGTCCGTTAATTGCTGTCCGTCGAACTGCAAAATAGCGATTTCGAAAATCCGGTCAGTTCCCGGATCAAGTCCGGTTGTTTCTAAATCTATGATTGCAAACATGTTGCTTTCGCATTTTTCATTAATCACACCACCATATTTTCCGATAATTCAATCTGCTATTCAATTGAACAGAGAAGAAACGCATTTTTTACACTTTTTTGGTGCTCAAAAATTCACTGAGAAGTTGAAATAAATAACATTTTTTATCGCGTTTCAACAAACAATTTAAACAAGAGTGCATGAATGAGCCTGCCTTCACTATCCCCAGAGGCAAAATTGCAGATTGCAATGGGTATCGGTAATTCGACAGAGTTGGATGTGCTATTATCAGAAAGTTTGAACGCATATTTGCAACAATGTGGTGCAGTTGCCGGGGAAGTATATTTCAATAAAAAAAGTGAATCGCAGGAATTTGAATTTAAGCGGGTGTATGGCTTTCATCGGCTCGGCAAAAAACAGGCGCTTTACGATGATTCCGATTTGCTCAACCTTCCCAAAAATATTGATGAAAGCGTACTGTCACAATTTTTAGCAACGCTGCCACGAGTTGTCGAAGATCCGGAAGGCGATTTCGCAAATTTGATGGCGTTGCCTGATGTGGGATTGCTGATGTTAATTACGCCAAACGAACCGATGTCTGAAAAAGTAATGCGAGATTTGGTACCATTCAATCATAAACTAGCCGATGCATGTTTGTCCTGTCTGCAAATTCGCCATCACCAAAAGAAAAATGAGCAACTGAAGCGCCACAACAAAAAACTGCAATCGCGCAATCATGAGTTAAAAAAGGCACGGGAGCGGTTTATCGGTATCATTGATAATTTTCAGCAACTCACCAGATCGCTCCGGGATTGGGACAAACAATTCCGCAAATTGTATGGCGAAGTTCAGGATATCGCATTTCAAGTGAGCACAGATGGTATTTTGCAATATATCAGTCCGGCAATTTCAAATTACACGGATTATTCCGCCAACGAAATTCAGGGCAAACTTATCAGCGAGTTGTTTTTTGATATTAAGGAATACCATCAGTTGCGGGCTGACTTGAAAACGCGCGGACAGGCGTTAAATTTTGAGGCGCATCTGAAAAACAAAAACAAAAACATGATTTATGTGAACCTGAATGCCAGCGCCATTTACAACGCACGCGGTGATATTGAAAGCGTGGAAGGCGCCATACTCGATATTTTTGAATGGGAAATTACCGCAGACGAGGTGAACCTCGCAGTATTTGAGCTCGAACGCAATTTTCAGAAAAAGGAAATTACCCCGGAAATTTTCCAAAAAGAAAAAGCCTATCGCATGCATGCCGAAACAGCCATGCGGAAAATCAGCCGGTTGAATGCAGATTTGATAGCGATGATTCCGCAAATGCTGATCGGTGTGGACGAAAATGATTGCATCACCCATTGGAACGAAGCTGCAGAACGGGTGACCGGCATTTCGCACAAAAAGGTTATCGGGCAGCCGTTGCTGCGGTGCGGCATTCGCTGGAATTGGGATAAATTGGTGAAAACGATTTCAACCTGCATTGAAGAAGAACGCCCGATTCGGCTAAAGCATTTCAATTTCACTCGCCCGGACGATCAAAATGGCTGGCTCGATTTGTCCGTTCGCCCAATATTTGATGACAAAGATAAACCTTCCGGCATTATCATTCTTGGCAGCGAAATAGCCGATTAACCCCGTTTTTCCCACCTGAATTGAATTTTCAACTCTATTGTAAAACCGCAATTTATCCAGTATATTCTGGCTTGATCTTCGTATTCGGCAACGATTGCCAGTTACATTTGATCCGGTTTTTTTCCTGAACAGGAAATGGTTTTATTTATCAGATTGAGCGGAGGAATCTCAATTTATGCAGCATCAGTACGACGCAATTATTGTCGGTGGCGGTCCGGGAGGAGCGACAACCGCATTATACGCAGAGCGGTTGGGATTAAACGTTTTGCTTTTGGATAAAAAACAATTTCCGCGGGATAAAATTTGCGGAGATGCGATTTCCGGAAAAAGCATTTTATTCCTTCGCGAACTGGGATTAATTGAGCAACTCGAGCGTTCGCCACAGGCGTTTGTCGATTCCATTTTGTTCTCATCCCCAAATAATACACATGTGAAAATCAAATTGGTGGCATCGGCACAAAACGTTTCTCAGGGATTCGTTTGCCGCAGGGAAGTTTATGACAACATCCTTTTTCAGGCTGCCAAAGAAAAAGTCGAAACGCGTGAGGGTTTTTCGGTAAAAGATGTTTTGATCGAAAATGGTCAAGTTTACGGCGTAACCGGAGAAGATAATGAGGGAAAAACGCACGAAATCACCGCAAAAGTAGTGGTTGGCGCGGACGGTTACAACTCGATTCTTTTGCGAAAATTGGGAATGTATGACAACGATCCCGAACACATGCTGGTTGCAACCCGCGCCTATTATACCGGCGTAAAAGGCATGACTAACGCGATTGAATTGCACTACGTTGAATCCGTAAATCCCGGTTATTTCTGGATTTTCCCGTTGGAAAACGGGATGGCAAACGTGGGCATCGGAATGGTTGTTGGCGAATTAAAACGCAAAAATGTGAAACTGCGCCAGGCGCATTTGGATGCAGTGAACTCACCGGAATTTCGCGACCGTTTTGCGAATGCGGAATTGATTGGCGATATCGTTGGATGGAATTTACCGGCTGGCAGCAAACGCCGGAAAGTTCACAGCGATGGCGTCATTTTCATCGGCGATGCTGCCGGACTGATCGACCCGTTTACCGGCGAAGGCATCGGAAATGCGATGGCTTCTGCAAAAATTGCCGCAGAATGCATTTCTGAATTGGTGAACAGCAATGCTTCCTTCGATGCAAATTCGTTACAAATTTATGAGGAGCGTTTGTGGAAGCGATTGGGTAACGAACTCAGCACTGCATACAAATTACAACGCACCGCACGGTACAAATCTTTGGTGAATCTGGTGGTCAAAAAAGCCAGCAAAAATCCCAAGGTATCCGACTGGATTTCCGGAATGATTGCCGGAAACATCAGCCGCCGCGAGTTGCTCTCGCCGATGACGTATTTAAAATTGATGTTTAACTAATTGAAAATCATAACGTTAACGTAACGGTTAAATTTAAAATATGCGAATTATTATCACCGGAGCAACTGGCTTTATCGGGAATTATTTGTGCAAATTATTATTGGAGCATAATTACGAAATTGTTGTGCTGACCCGCAATGCCAGCAAAGCACGGAAAAATTTTGGCAGCATGGTAACATGCGTCGAATGGGATGCGAGAACCAACAACGGCTGGCAGGAATATGCAGAGGGGGCATATGCCATCATCAATTTGGCAGGTGCTGGAATTGCCGATAATTTATGGACAGAAAGTTATAAAAAACAAATACTTGAAAGTCGCGTCAGCGCCACAAAAGCGGTGGTAATGGCAATAGAAGCTGCCGACGAAAAACCCAAAGTGCTGTTGCAAGGTTCCGCAACCGGCATTTACGCCAGTCGCGGCGACGAAGTGTTGGATGAAAGTTCTGCTAAAGGTGATAGTTTTTTGGCCGACGTTGTTGACGAGTGGGAGGCAGCCGCCAAATCCGTCGAAAAAATGGGTGTTCGGGTTTGCTATTTGAGAACCGGCGTTGTTCTCGGAAAAGACGAAGGCATTTTGAAAAAATTGTCGCTTCCGTTCAAATTGTTTGTAGGTGGCACGCCCGGTAGCGGGAAACAGTGGTTTTCATGGATTCACATCGAAGACGAAGTGAACATCATTTTTCATCTGCTCAAAAACGATGGCGCGGAGGGTGTTTACAACCTCGTTTCGCCCGACCCGCTGCGGATGGCCGATTTTTGTCAGCAGATGGGCAGCGTGATCAATCGCCCGTCGTGGATTCCGGTGCCGGCATTTATGCTGAAGCTGGTGATGGGGCAAATGGCGGAGGAAACCGCATTGGTGAGCCAACGCATTTTACCTCGCCGATTGATGGAAAACGGTTTTCGATTTTCCTATCCCAGCCTAAAACCCGCTTTGCAAGATTTGCTCGACTAACATTAAATAAAACATAAAGTTACACGGAGGGAAAATGGCATATAATATTACGTTGATTCCAGGTGATGGCATAGGGCCGGAAGTTGCCCGCGCAACCCAGCAAGTGCTCGCCGCAACCGGCATCGAGATCGAATGGGATGTGCAAATGGCCGGGTCGGATGTGATCAATCGTTACGGCACACCACTCCCGGAAGAAGCGCTCGAATCTGTTCGGAAAAATAAAATTGCGCTGAAAGGACCCATTGGCACACCTATCGGAAAAGGTTTTCGATCGGTAAATGTGGACTTGCGCAAACGGCTCGATCTCTACTGTAATTTCCGCCCGTCGCGTTCCATTCCGGGCGTTAAAAGCCGATACGAAGATGTTGACCTCATTGTCGTTCGGGAAAATACCGAAGGACTTTACAGCGGATTGGAACACATTGTTGTGCCCGGCGTGATCGAAAGTCAGCGGATCATCACCGAAAAAGGCTCGCGCCGAATTATGGAAACGGCGTTCAAAATTGCCAGACGTTATCGCCGTAAAAAGGTAACGGCAGTTCACAAAGCGAATATTCTCAAACTCAGCGACGGTTTGTTTCTGGAAGTCGCCCGCGAAGTTGCCCGCGATTATCCGGATATCGAATACGATGAATCAATTGTCGATGCCACCGCGATGAAACTGGTGATTAACCCGTCGCAGTTCGATGTTTTGGTGATGGAAAACCTGTTTGGCGATATCATTTCGGATCTCACCAGCGGACTGATTGGCGGGCTTGGCGTTGCACCGGCATCCAATTTGGGTGACGGGTACGCGGTTTTTGAAGCTGTTCACGGCAGCGCACCGGACATCGCCGGAAAAGGTGTTGCCAATCCCACCGCGCTCATCCTCAGTGGCTGTTTGATGCTGGAATTGTTGGAAGAACACGACGCCGCAGATCGCGTTCGTAAAGCCATCAGCAAAGTGATTGGTGAGGGTAAACATGTTACCCCGGATCTCGGTGGCAGCGCGAAAACACAGGAATATGTTGACGCACTTTCCGATGTGATACAGGCGATCAAATGAAAGCAATTTTACCAAAAGAACCCGGTGGACCGGATGTTCTTGTGATGGTCGAATATCCCACACCCGAACCTGCCGGACATGAATTGTTGGTTCGCGTAAAAGCCACAGCGCTCAACCGGGCGGATTTGTTGCAACGTGAAGGCAAATATCCGCCGCCAAAAGGCGAAAGCCCGGTACTCGGTCTGGAAATGGCCGGCGAAGTGGAAAAAGTCGGTTCGGCGGTTTCCGGCTGGCGAAAAGGTGACCGCGTTTGCGCGTTGCTTCCCGGCGGCGGCTACGCCGAATATGTGACAATTCCCGCAAAAATGGCCATCCCGATTCCGGAAAATATGAGTTATGAAAATGCCGCAGCCATTCCGGAAGTGTTTTTAACCGCGTTTCAGGCACTCTATTGGCTCGGCGGTATCAAATCCAGCGACAATGTGCTGATTCACGCCGGTGCCAGCGGCGTCGGAACGGCAGCGATTCAACTGGTTCGCGGTGCGGGCGGCGTGCCGTTTGTGACCGCCGGATCGGCAAAAAAACTGGATTTCTGCACACAACTCGGCGCAAAAATGGCCATCAATTACAAAGCCGGTGATTTCCTGCCGGATATTCTGGAAGCCACTGAAAATCGCGGCGTCGATATCATTCTGGATTTCGTCGGCTCGCCGTACTGGGCGCAAAATATCGATGCGCTGGCAACCGACGGGCGGCTGATTATTTTGGCAACGATGGGCGGCGGAAAAGTGGATTCACTCGATTTGCGTAAAATTCTGGTGAAGCGATTGCGCGTTATCGGCACAACCCTTCGCGCCCGAGATCTCGAATATAAACAACAGCTTACCAATGATTTTGTCCGCAATATTTTATCCGGTTTCGAAGAAGGCACATACGAGCCGGTTGTCCACGAAATTTTGCCGTGGCGACAGGTGAAGCAGGCTCACCGGATGATGGAAGACAATCAGAATATCGGTAAAATTGTGCTGCAGGTTGGGGAGGAGAGCTGATTTGCAAACCGTGCATTCCGCAAATTATTGGATCGACAAACTGAACCTCACAAAACATCCCGAAGGTGGATATTTTAAAGAAATTTACCGATCAGCAGAATCTGTTATTGGCGATGCGCTGCCGCAGCGATTCGGCGGCGCCCGCAGTTTTGGCACATCCATTTATTTTCTGCTCAAAAGCAACGAGTTTTCCGCACTGCACCGCATTGCATCCGATGAAATCTGGCATTTTTACGCCGGATCGCCGCTGACCATTTATTCGATCAATCCAAACGGTGTGTTGTCACATATTTTTTTGGGTAACGATTTTGATTCCGGTGAGATGTTTCAGGCAGTTGTGCCGGCGGGCAGTTGGTTTGGTGCAAATGTGCAAACGCCTGCGAGCTTCGCATTGGTTGGTTGCACTGTCGCACCCGGATTTGATTTCGCAGATTTTGAAATGGGAAATCGCGAAATTTTGCTAACGCGATTTCCCCAACACAAAAATATTATTGAAATGCTTACGCATGGATGATGTTTTCAATACGTCATTCAGACCGATGGAAATCTCAAATTTTCTCGAACGCCTGCTCAACATCTTCCAATAAATCATCCACATTTTCGATACCGACGGACAGGCGAATCAATCCGTCAGCCAGCCCGATTTTCCGGCGTTCCTCCGGCGGAACAGACGCGTGTGTCATTAGCGCGGGCAACTCCGCCAGCGATTCCACACCGCCCAAACTTTCCGCCAAAGCAAAGTATTGCAGACTTTCGACATATTTTTTTGCAGCCTGTAAATCACCATCGAGTTCAAACGAAAGCATCCCGCCAAAGCCGCTCATCTGCTGGCTGGCCAACGAAAATTGCGGATGGCTTTCCAGTCCCGGATAAATGACCCGCCGAACTTTTTTGTGATCTTCCAGAAATTTGGCAATCTTCGTGGCGTTTTCCTGATGGGCGCGCATCCGCACGGCCAGCGTTTTGGTGCCGCGCAAAATCATGAAACTGTCAAAAGGTGACAAAATTGCACCGGCTGCGTTTTGCGTAAATTTAATTTTTTCATAGATTTCCGCATCGTTGAACATGAGCGCACCGCCGACGGAATCGCTGTGCCCGTTGATGTATTTGGTGGTGCTGTGCAGAACAATGTCTGCGCCGAGCGCCAACGGATTCTGGAAATATGGACTCATAAATGTATTGTCCACAACCACCAATGCATTGTGCTGATGTGCAATTTTGGAAATCGCGCGAATGTCGCACAATTTAAGCAGGGGATTAGTGGGCGTTTCCAGCCAGATCAATCGGGTGGACGGGCGAATAGTGCGTTCCACTTCCAGCGGATTGCGGGCGTCCACATATGTCACGTCGATGCCGAATCGCTCAGCGAAAACGCGGGTAAGCAGTCTGCGCGTACCGCCGTATAAATCGTCGAACGCAACGATGTGATCGCCGGAAGATAGCAGCGACAAAATCAGCGAAGTTTCTGCGCCCAAACCGGACGCAAAAACGAGCGCGTGATTTGCACCTTCCAGCGCTGCCAGCCGGTGTTGCAATGCGTCGCGGGTGGGATTATCCGTTCGGGAATATTCGTATCCGGCGGTGGGCACATCCACCAATTTGCGTGCGTAAGTGGACGCGAGATGTATCGGCATAGCAACGTCGCCGGTGCCGCCGTCTTTCAAATTCGGTTCTTCGCCAACGTGAATGGCGCGGGTTTCAAATTTCATGGATCCTCCTGTGGAATTAATCGATGTAACCGCGATTTTTCATCCACTCATCGTTGAAAATTTTGCTGAGATAGCGGCTGCCGGAATCGGGCAAAACCACCACAATATTTTGCTCTTTATCATTTTTTTCCGCGTAGCGAACCGCGGCGAGCACTGCCGAACCGCTCGATCCGCCGGCAAAAATGCCTTCTTCACGGCTCAATCGGCGCGCCATTTCAAAAGATTCCTGATCGTTCACCTGAATAATTTCGTTAATCGTGTTGAAATCGACTGCTTTCACCAGATAATCTTCGCCAATTCCTTCAACCGCATAAACGTGCGGTTCGGGCAATTTCCCGGTTTTGAAATAGTCGTAAAATACCGAACCTTCGGGATCGACTGCGACGATTTTCACTTCCGGTTTTTTCTCTTTCAGATACTTTCCTGCGCCGCTGAGGGTGCCGCCGGTGCCGATTCCCGCCACAAAAATATCGATATTGCCATCCACCTGATCCCAAATTTCCGGTCCGGTGGTTCGGTAATGCGCTTCGATATTCATTTGATTATTATATTGATCGGGATAAAACGAGCCGGGCGTTTCGCTGGCGATGCGCCGTGCGGTGCTGTAATAGCTCTCCGGCGATTCTGCCGGAACGTCGGTCCGAGTGATCACCACTTCAGCGCCGAACGCCCGCATCAGGTTTTTCTTCTCGTCGCTCATTTTGTCCGGCATCGTGATGATGCATTTGTAGCCTTTGATTGCCGCAATCATCGCCAGTGCGGAACCGGTGTTGCCGGATGAATTTTCAACAATGGTTCCGCCGGGTTTTAGCAGCCCACGTTTTTCCGCGTCTTCGACGATAAATTTCGCCATTCGGTCTTTTACGCTACCGGCGGGATTTAAATATTCCAGTTTTACATAAATATTCGATTTCAAATTGCCCGGAATTTTGTTCAATTTGACCATCGGTGTGTGCCCGATCGCGTCCAGGGCATTTTTCAAAACATGCATTAAAGGTCCTCCGTTTATCGATTTTGATTTGTTTATTATCAGCAAATTATTGAATCAACATAAGTTGGATTCATTTTTCGTGCGGCTGTTACCGGAAATGCAGAATTTACGATGCGATTCTGCGAAAAGAAAACAGATTATCAGATCGCCGTGCCGCGTGATCTCCGATCTTTTTCAAAGAAATTTTTGACAAACGTAATTAAATGATTAAATTTCAATTGGAGATTCAGCATATCGTTTAGCTTTATTTTTATTCACTTTAGCTGCGAAATCGGCGAAGGTTTATTCCGCAACATCTCCAAATTTTCATTCACAAATTGAGGAAAATGATGGCATCGAATAACGATCTCAACGCAGTTTTGGACGAAAAAATTGTTGCCACAAGTCATCACGAACGGAATCCCGGTATGCCGCTGGATCTGGATTGGGTGGTCGGATCGCGCATCAATCGCAGTGCGGTGGAGCGCCGTGCCGAAACCTTGCCGAAACGGCGTTCCGTGAAAAAAGAGTGGCAGGCAGGGTGGCTGCTCCGCGCGATAACCTGTGTCGATTTGACCACACTTGCCGGCGATGACACGCCCGGACGAGTGCAGCGGCTTTGCGCAAAAGCGAAACAACCGATTCGCGAGAGCGTGCTTAAAATGCTCGATGTGGCAGATTTGAACATCACCACTGGCGCGGTTTGTGTTTATCCGGGTTGCGTAAAAGATGCCGTTGCAGCGCTGCGCGGAACGAATATTCCGGTGGCATCTGTGGCTACCGGTTTCCCGGCGGGACTCATTCCGCTGCCGCAAAAAATCGGTGAAATTGAGCAGGCAGTCGCCGATGGTGCAAAGGAAATCGACATCGTGATTACCCGCGCACATGTGCTTAATGGCAACTGGAAAGCGTTATACGATGAAATAAAGCAATTTAGGGCTGCGTGCGGCGATGCGCACATGAAATCAATTTTGGCAACGGGCGATTTGGGAACGCTCACGCAAGTGTATCAGGCCAGTCTGGTGGCGATGATGGCCGGTTCGGATTTCATCAAAACATCGACCGGAAAAGAGAGCGTGAATGCCACCATCGAATTCGGTTTGGTGATGGTTCGCGCAATCCGCGAATATTTGGAAAAAACCGGTTACAAAATCGGGTTCAAACCTGCCGGCGGCATCAGCAACGCCAAACAAACGATGGTTTGGCAGGCGCTGATGAAAGATGAACTCGGCGACGATTGGCTGAAACCGGATCTGTTCCGCATCGGCGCGAGCAGTCTGGTGAACGATCTCGAACGCCAGTTGTATCACTTTGCGACCGGGCATTATGCCGCGCGACATCACATTCCGATGGGATAATTCAGGAGAAATCAATGCGAGTAAAAGAGGTTTTTGAAACCATGACATACGGACCCGCGCCGGAATCCGCAGATGCGGTGAATCAATGGCTTGAGCAGCACAACCGCAAATTTGGGCTGTTCATTAATAACGAATGGGTGACGCCGAAAGGCGCGAAATTCCACAGCAGCTTTAATCCTGCCACCGGTGAAAAACTCGGAGAAACCGTGATTGCCGGTCAAAAAGAAGTGGACGCTGCGGTGGATGCTGCCCAAAAAGCGTTCGCCGATTGGCACCAAATGCCCGGAAAAGATCGCGCGCGATTTCTGTACGCGATTGCCCGGAACATCCAAAAACATGCCCGGATACTTTCGGTAATGGAAACGATGGACAACGGCAAGCCGATCCGCGAATCGCGGGACATCGATATTCCGTTGGTTGCCCGCCATTTTTATTATTACGCCGGATGGGCGCAATTGATGGAAAGCGAACTGCGCGATTATCAGCCGGTTGGCGTGATCGGGCAAATTATCCCGTGGAATTTCCCGCTGCTGATGCTGGCGTGGAAAATTGCCCCGGCGATTGCAATGGGCAACACCGTTGTGCTGAAACCGGCACCGTTCACCAATCTCAGCGCGTTGCTGTTTACCGAAGTGCTGGCGGAAGCCGGATTGCCGCCCGGCGTTGTGAACATTGTGACCGGCACAGACGAAACCGGTTCGCTGATCGTCAATCACCCGAAATTGGATAAAATTGCTTTCACCGGTTCGACGGAAGTCGGGCGGATTTTGCGCCGCGCCACCGCCGGAACCGGCAAAAAATTGTCGCTGGAATTGGGCGGGAAATCACCGTTTGTCGTGTTCGACGATGCGGATCTGGACAGCGCTGTGGAAGGCGTTGTCGATGCGATCTGGTTCAATCAGGGACAGGTGTGCTGCGCCGGATCGCGGTTGTTGGTGCAGGAAAGTATCGCTGAAAAATTTCACGAAAAATTGAAACGGCGCATGGTAACACTGCGCGTCGGCGATCCGCTGGATAAATGTGTGGACATTGGCGCGGTGGTCGATCAGGGGCAATGGGATGTCGTCAACAACTGGGTAAAAAACGGTATTGCGGAAGGTGGAACGGTTTTCCAGCCGGAAATCGATATGCCGAAAAAAGGCTGTTTTTATCCGCCGACGCTGATCACCGATGTGCATCCGGCGGCTGAAGTGGTGCAGCAGGAAATTTTTGGCCCGGTGCTCGTTTCGATGACGTTCCGCACGCCGAAAGAAGCCATCGAACTGGCGAACAACACCCGTTACGGACTTGCCGCCAGCATCTGGAGCGAAAATATCAATCTTGCGTTGGACGTTGCCAGCAAAGTGAAAGCCGGATCAGTGTGGGTGAACAGCACCAATTTGTTTGACGCGGCATCCGGTTTTGGCGGCTATCGCGAAAGCGGTTACGGTCGCGAAGGCGGGAAGGAAGGATTGTTTGAATATTTGCGTCCGGCGTGGCAAAAGCGCGGGAAAATCGCCAAACCGGAAATATCAGAAAACGGGAAAACTGCCAAATGGGGCAGCCACGTGCCGCCCGGACCGGTGCCGATTGTCGGCGGGAACGGTGGGCAATCGCATATCGACCGCACCCCGAAAATGTATATCGGCGGCAAACAGGTGCGTCCGGATGGAAATTATGTTGCCGCAGTGCTCGATAAAAACGGCAAATTGATCGGGCAGGTTGGCGACGGCAATCGCAAAGATATCCGCGATGCGGTGGAAGCTGCACATGCCGCGCATGCCGCAAAAGCGGGTTGGTCGATGCGTCACGGGCACAATCGCGCCCAAATTTTGTATTTCATCGGTGAAAATCTGGATGCCCGCGCAGATGAATTCGCGGCGCGAATTGTAGCGATGACCGGAAAATCCGCGAAATCCGCCCGTACCGAAGTCGATTTGTCCGTCCAACGGTTGTTTACATACGCTGCATGGGCAGATAAATTCGGCGGAACGGTGCAGGAAACCACGCTTCGGGGTATCACTGTTGCGGTGAATGAACCGATCGGCGTGATCGGCATCGCCTGCCCGGATGATGAACCGTTGCTCGGTTTTGTCTCGCTGATGGCGCCGGCAATTGCACGAGGCAATAGCGTGGTGATGATTCCCAGCGAAAAATATCCGCTGAGTGCCACCGATTTTTATCAGGTGCTCGATACTTCCGACGTGCCCGGCGGTGTGGTGAACATCGTCACGGGTAATCGTGATCACCTCTCCAAAACGCTCATCCAGCACGAAGATGTGGACGCTATGTGGTATTTCGGCAGCGCCGAAGGCAGCTATCACACCGAATACGAATCCGCCGCAAATATGAAACGCACCTTTGTCAGCCACGGCGTCGAGCGGAATTGGCGTTTAGCCGAGGAAGGGGAGGGGCACGAATTTTTGCACGAAGCAACGCAGGTGAAAAACATTTGGGTGCCCACCGGCGCGTAATTTTTGGAAAGATATCATTGCTGAGAAATAAGGCTCTTATTGATTAAAATTGAAAAAAAAGCCGCCCGGCAGAAAATTGCCGGACGGCTTTTGTCGTATTATATGCGACGGCGTTGGTTTGTTTCAATGTAAGTTTTATTTGTCTGAGTGTGCAAGTTCAGCAATATTAGTGTTTGTGCTGTTTCGGACCAATCGGACAAAAGAACCGAAATACCCGATAGGTTCGGTGCTGATTTTTCCGCTGGTGAAATAAATAATGGTCGGCCATTCTGCCTGATCCGTTTCGTTGGTGTAAATCCATGCTTGTTCGGTATCGAAAACCGGATCGATTTTTAACTCATCGCCGCGTTTCACTTCGCTCGTAATCAGCGATTGCGCTTCGGATTTGGTGGGTAAACGCCAGTCGGTGTAACCGCCAAATGCAATGCTGTTCAAACTGTCCACATATGATTGGACAAAATCACCCATCAACAAATCAGTGGAACCGGATTGTTGCCAAACCAACTTTTTTCCGTGATCGTAAACGACCTGTTTAACCGAATCCAACTCAAAACGGCTATTGTTTTCTGTGCTGTTGGATTGCGCAAAAAGCGGCGAGAAAAGCAACGGGAAAAACAAAAATAACGCGGGAATTTGGAAATATGATTTCATCAGTACACCTCCGTGTGTGTTGTTTTCAAATTAAATTACTAACGGGTTAAAAATAACATGTAACACGGTTGGCGATGTGCGGGATGTCGCACGAATATTTTTGCAAATTATTTAAAATCTGTGGGAATTTCGTCGGATAGGTGCCGGAACCAGAAAAAATACAATCCCGTTGAAAGAAAAATTTGAATTGCAAAAAGGTAAATAAAGTAATGCCATTGTTTGAAAATTATTTGCATCAGCATCAAAAAAAGTGACAATTGCCACAGCACCGCAATGCAAACCGCAATGATATCCCGGCGGTTCTCTGTGCGAATCGATATTTTTTGCGATTCCGGTAAATTTTCACGGATGTGTCGCCAGAAACCGAATGGGCGGGTGGTTTTGAAAAAATGGCTCAGCACAGCGTCGTCGGTCGGTTTTGTGGCGAGCGAACCGGCGACGGTTCCGAATAACGCGATGCCGGAAACGAGCAGGAATTGCCAATATTCCGGGACATCCGGCAGCCAGATGCGCTGGGCGATCGCCGCCAGATTTCCCGCCAGCGTTCCGATCGCGAAGCCGTAGCCGTTCATCCGCCACCAGTACCAGCGCAGCAACAGCGGCACAAACAGCCCCGCGCCGATGCTCATCGTCAGCCAACCCCAAATATCGTTGATGCTTGAAACATTGCTGGTGAGAAACAGACCCGCACCAACCACGATCACCGATGCCCACCGGCTATGCCGAAGGAGTTGTTTTTCCGAAGCTAGCGGGTTGAGAAATGCCTGATAAATATCGCGCACCCAATACGATGCCGCAGCGTTCACCGTCGAATCGAATGTGGACATAAACGCCGCCATCAATCCGGCGATGAGCAATCCTTTCAAGCCTATCGGCACCAATTGGTTGATGACGATCGGCAGCACCTGCTCCGGATCTGCAATCGGTTGCCCCTGTTCAACGCCGATGGCGACGCCCATGAGTGCAATCGCCGCGATAAACGGCCAGCGAAACGCCAGCAACGTCGTCCAGAATAGCGATAGCAAACCCGCTTCGCGATCGCTGCGGGCGGCAAAATAGCGCTGCGCCATGTAACCGCCACTGCCAGCGCTGCCCTCGATTATCGTTTTGATCAGATAAAAAATGATTGTGATGCCAAACAAATTGTAAACCGAATACGCTGTATTTTTCGGCAAATCGAGCTGCCAGTCGGGAAGTAGTTGTGTCCATTGGCTGCGATTGGTGGCGATTTCCAGAAATCCCCCATCGCGAAGCGGCACGGAAACGCTGAACATTTCCGGCACCGAAAAATTGGCGATGGCAATCCCGCAGATGATCAAAATGGTAATAAAAATGAGCATGCCCTGCACCACATCCGTCCACACCACGCCGAACAATCCGCTGGCGACGGTGTAAATCATCGCCAATCCGATCATCAGAGATGCTGCCAAAAATTCCGGCGAAAAGCCCAAAATTGCCGGTAATCCCAAAAATTCTCCGATAAACTTACCCGCGCCCACCGCAAAATAGGTCACAATCGCGACGGCGCTGGTCAACACTGCCAACGCTGCAATCACCCGCGCCACTTTGCCCTGTTTGCCATCGCCAAAGCGAAATTCCATCCATTCCGCCATGGTCATCACCTGAGCGCGGCGATTCCATTTGCCCATAAAAATCATGAAAAATGCCATAATCAACACGATGCCGCCGCGCAATTCCACAAAAAATCCCATCGTGCCGAGCGCGTAAATGAACGCTACGTTGATCATCGTGCCGCTGACATCCAGATTGGACGCCATTCCGGACGCGCCCAACACCCACCACGGCAATTTGCGTTCGCCCAAAAAATAGGCGTCGATCCCGTCGGATGCTTTTCGTTGAAAATACAGCCCGACGCCAACCATCATTGCCAGATAAAGCGCGATAATACTGTAATCGAGAATAGACATGTTGACCTATTTTTTTTGTGCGGCAATCACCACAACCGGTTCGGCAGCGGGAATTTTTTGCAATTCGATATCCACCAGCGCCATAATTTGCGACGCATCCACCAGTCCGGTGAGATCAATTATTTTGGCGGAAACCAGCAGAAAAATGTCCGGTACCAGCGCGCCGGCATCGCCGTAATTGGTGAGTTGTTTGGTGAATTGCTGGATTTGAGAACGGACATCTTCGGCGGAAATTCCGGCAACCAGACAATCGTTGAGCTGCAGCCGGATAACGCCTTCGCGGTCGATTACCCGCAGTTGCGTAATATCGGATCGGATCAATCCGAACAATTTCCGTTCGGAAAATTGATGAACAATTGCGCTGAGAAATGCGGTTTGTCCGGCAATTTTAACTTCTGTTGGGGTTGTTTTTATTGATGTTGCGGCGATTTCCAATAACGCGTTTGTATCGAGCTTTTGCGAATTCACATCGCGGGCGCGCATTTCGCTGGAACCGGTGGCGATGGCGATCAGCCGTTTGTTGCGGGTGTCCACTTCCACACTGACTTCGATGCTTTCCGGCACTGCGCCCATTTTTTCCACCGAAGCGATGGCATCCTGCCGGATGCTCAAAATATCGTGTTCGGTGGGCTGCATGACGCTGCGTTCAACGGTGTCGCGGATGATGCCCAGCGCCGCACCGATCGCCGAAATCACTTCGCTGTTTTCCGCAATCTCGTGGGGAATATTCAAATATTTGCTGAGATGCGGCACAATCGCCGACGCGCCGCCACCGCCGCCGACAAAGCGGATCAGGTTTTCGTCGAGTTTGTATTCGCGCATCAGTTGGTGAATCACCGGTTTTATTTTTTCGGAGCTGATGGTCAACATTTCTTCGGCAATCTCATTCGCATCGCGATTGAGCATTTTGGCGAATGCGCCGAAAAACTGCCCGATTGCCTCGCGATTGGCTGCGCCGTGCCCGACATTTTTCACCAGATTTAGAAAATAGGATGCGCCGGTTGGCGTGATCGCGTATGCCGAATCGTCATTGTTGCGACGGATTTTCAGATAATCTGCCGGATCGCCGGGTTTTGGTTGCAGCATTTCCAGTTCGATATCGCCAAAATCGGGGTTTTCCGCAAACGCGATGTAATTCAAATTGGCGATGTGGGCGCTTCGCGGCCCGACATCGATAATGTTGTTGCCGGAAATGCGCGGAACGGAGCCACCGGCAATGCCCAGCGTGCGCACATCCAGTGTTCGCAAATACAACCGGTTGCCGCCGATTTGGGCGCTTTTCACCTGCGGTTTGCCATTTTTGATCACCGAAATATCGCTGGAAGTACCGCCCACTTCGATAAAAATGCCGTCGGAAACGCGGGCATACATCAGCGCGGCAGCGACACCGGCGGCAGGTCCGGAAAGCATCGTTAATATCGGTCGGCGGCGCATTTCGTCGATGTCCATTATACCGCCGTCGGAACGCATGATCATCAGCGGCGCAGCGATGCCGCTTTCGCGAACGGACTGTTCGGTCATGTTTGCTGTTTCCAGCATTTTGGGCATCATGCTGGCGTTGATCACGGCGGTTCGGGTGCGAATCCGCAATCCGTACAATTGGGAAATCCGGCTGGCAGCGGTGGATAGAATGCCCATTTCCGATGCGGTTTTCGCCACTAGTTGCTCGTTTTCGGGATGATCGACGCCAAACGCTTCAGATGCGACGATCACTTCTGCGCTGTCGTTGCGCAACTCGCGAATCAATGTTTCGGCGGTTGATTTGGTGATTTTTTCGCTGACATCAACATATCGATACGTTGTTTGCAGCAATTTTCCCGGTGCCAGTTCGATGTTGCTCGGATTAATCTGGCGACTGGCAATTTTGCCCTCAACGCCTTTGCCCATGCCGATCACACCGACTTTGGCGACATCGCCCTCGAGCAGCGCGTTGGTTGCCTGAGTTGTCGAATGGGCGATCAGCACCACTTCTGCCGGATCGATGGCTGATTGCTCGAGCAACAAATGTAGTGATGTCACCACGCCTTTGGCAACGCCTTCGCGGGCAGTGTGGGTGGTGGGCACGCAGGCTTTGCCGATGATATCGTATCTGGCGATATCCACCGCAACCGCGTGGGTAAACGTGCCGCCAACGTCAATACCAATTTTGATTTTTCTGTTCACAAGTGATCGATAAATAGTTGTTTATCTTGATGTTGAATTATTTCAATAAAACATCAGCGCTGCGGCGACCAAACCCAACACAGCCAAAATCCAAGTGTAGGGGAGGGTATTCCAGAGCACTTTTTGGACATCCTGTTGCATTTCGTTTGCCAGCCAAACGTTGTGGGTGTTGGTCGGATCGCTGATGCCCTGCACTTGTCCAACTGCCAGCATCAGCCCCATCACTGCGGCTGCGGGCATGCCGCTGGCCAGAAAAATTGCAGCGAGTCCGTAGCCCATTCCCCAAACGTTCAGCGGTCCGCGATACAGCGCAAACGGTGCCGCAAATCCGAATAATAAAATGTAGCTAAATCCGTTTTCCGGAACGATTTGCGCCATCACCGGTTTGAGCAAATTAAGCACCGGCCAGCCATCCGGATTGGCTGCATTCCACGCGCCGCCGGGACCGATAATCGCGTTCAGCAGCATCCCGATGCCTAGCATGAGCACAATTGCGGGCATCACAACTGCGCCGCCCTCCAGCACGGATTGCACAAAAATATTCAAGCTGCCTTTGCGGAAAGTGGCGATAAATCCGTAAACCAATCCGCAAATAAATGCAGCAATAAAATTGACGTTAAAAATGAGGATTAAAAATAATGGAATTATCGGTGTGAAATAAGCTGTCCACCCTACGGTTTCGCTACGATTGTTGCGGATAAATCGTTGAAAAACAGTGATTAACAGCAACATTATCATCCCGGCAGCGGCGAGATGTTTCAAACCGCTCAACATCATTTGAAATGCAGATTGAACAACACTTTGTGTTTCGGCTGGCAGGAGCAAATAAATCACACCACCGCCGAGAACAACGGCGATAATTGACGCACTTAATCCAATGATTTTCTTCAATTTAAGGTCATGTCCATCGCGATACAATTGCGCAGTTACATAAACCAGTGAAGCGACAAAAGTGATGCCGAACATCGTCAGCGCAAACGGGCGTATCTGGTCGAGTGAGAGTTTCATTACATCAATATACAGCGCCCAATTTCCGGCGTTCAGAATGCCACCCATGCTCAATCCGAATAGAAAAATGCCCACAACAGTCATCGAACCGATGCCGACCGATGACATAATTGGTAGCACAACCGTGGCAATCATAATAATCGCGCCCAATCCGCCGAGTGTGGTAAATAACATTGTGATTAACGATAGCATAATAATTGCAATAAACCACGGATTGTCGCCGGATAGCTCCGCACCTTTTTTGATAAACTGTTCCGCAACGCCGGTTTTTTGCAACAAAATACTGAGCATCGAGCCGAACAGGGCAACAGTGTAGGCGTTCGCAAGCCGGGTTGCGCCGCCGCCAATGACATGTTGCATGGTATCATCAATTGAAACGCCAGCAACCAGCGGAATGCCAAACGCCATCAGTGGCAGCGCAATCAACGCCGGAATTATTCGGAAAAACATCAGCAGCGCCATAAGCAAAAAAACGCCGATCATCAGAGCTAATTGTAACCATTCCATAATGCGCCAAAGTTAGCAAAATTTTCGAAATATCGAAAGATTTTAGAAAGTTAGTTTACTTTACTAACTTTCCTCTTGAAATTCAAATAGTTTTTACATTATATTGCAGTGGCAGTCAAAATGATCTTCTGTACCAGCAATCAACGCAAACAACAAAGCTCAGTTAAACAGAAAATGAACCACACCCATTCAACAATTCTGTGCGAAGTTTTGGTTATCGGTGGCAGTGCCAGCGGCGTTTGTGCTGCAATTCAGTCTGCGCGAATGGGGGCGAATACCGTTTTGATTGAACCTTCACCATGGTTGGGTGGCATGTTGACCGCCGCAGGCGTGAGTTGCGTTGATGGTAACCATCGCTTGCCATCGGGTTTGTGGGGCGAATTTCGCGAAAAGTTGGCTGCACATTACGGCAGTTTAGAAAAACTGGCGACCGGATGGGTGAGCAATTGTTGTTTTGAGCCCAAAGTTGGCGCAGATATACTTCGAGAAATGACGCGGAATGAAGCGAATCTGAAAGTGTTGTTTAAACTAGATTTACACGATATGATTACGGACGGTAATCGCGTGTTGGGCGCAGAATTTACGGACGCTTTCGGAATTATACTGAGATGCGAAGCAGGCATCACCATCGATGCTACAGAGTTTGGTGATGGTTTGGCAATCGCCGGTTGCAGCTTCGATTTGGGTCGAGACAGTCGCGCAGAATCCGGCGAAAATTTTGCTCCGGTACAGCCGGATAACATTATTCAGGATTTGACTTACGTTGCAATTTTAAAAGATTTTGGCGCAGATGCAGATAAAACAATTCCCCAACCGCCCGGCTACAATCCTGAAAAATATCGCGGCTGTTGCCGGGAAGCGGGCGGAAATCCTGAATCCGTTGATGCCAAACAGATGCTCGAATACGGTCGTTTGCCAAACAATAAATTCATGATAAATTGGCCAAACAACGGTAATGATTACTTTTTGGATCTCACAACTGCGACGACAGACGAACGCAAATCAAAACTGCAAATCGCTAAAAATCATACACTTGGCTTTGTTTATTTTATCCAGACAGAATTGGGGATGCCTCATCTCGGGCTTGCCGAGGATGAATTCCCGACACCGGATTTGCTCCCGTTTATTCCCTATATTCGCGAAAGTCGGCGCGTCAAAGGCGTTGTTCGGTTGACGTCAAATCACATCGAATTGCCTTACAATTTTTCGTATTTTCGCGATGGCATTGCCGTTGGCGATTATCCGCTTGACCATCACCACAAACAACATCCGCATAATATATTTGAGGAATTCCCACAAATTCCCGCGTTCAACGTGCCGTTCGGCTGTTTGGTGCCGGCGGAAATGGATGGGCTGCTGGTCGCGGAAAAAAGCATTTCGGTGACGCATATCGTAAATGGTTGCACGCGATTGCAACCCGTGGTGATGCAAATCGGGCAAGCTGCCGGTGCTGCTGCTGCGATCTGTGTTCAACAAAATATTCAACCTAAAAATGTAAACATTCGCGAGTTACAGCAAACGTTGCTCGATGCCGGTTGCTGGCTGATGCCGTTTGCGGAAATTTCGCCAAACGAAAAATCATTTCAGGCGATTCAGCGCATCGGGTTATGCGGTTGGATGACCGGATTTCCGCTGCCATCCGGTTGGGAAAACCAGCTGCGGTTCGATCCCGAAAAACCGGTTTCACTGGCTGATGCCGCAGAAACGTTGTCAAAAATCATCGATAGATTTCGGTTGACGCAACTCAGTATCGAACTCAAAAGTCCCCATTTTTCGCTTTCCAGAGGGATGATTGCCCAAATCGTTTGGGAATTATTGGGGCAAACACCTGTCCGGCTTCAAAATGCCATCTTTGATGATGTACCGGAAAAACATCGGTTTTTCCCGGCAATCCAATTTTTGTTTGAGCGGGGTTTTGGCGTGAATTGGGTTCAACCGCCGCTTTTTGCGCCGGACAAGCCCGTTTCTCGCGAGGAATTTGCAATGATTCTCGATACCGTATTTCAACCGTTTGCCATTCCAATCGGGCAACAGTCGCATTCATTTAATAAAGGTCGCTCATGAAATTTGGAATCTTATTTGCAATTCTGATACTTTTTTTTGCGATGGCATGTGTCGCCCAACCACAGCCGAAAGAGCTGCGCGGCGTTTGGTTAACCAATGTGGATAGCGATGTTCTTTTCAGCAAAGCCGCGATTGATGAAGCAATGCAATTTTTGGCAGATCATCATTTTAATACGGTGTATCCGGTGGTTTGGAATAAAGCGCACACGCTTTTTCCCAGCGAAGTTATGGCACGCGAATTTGGCGATCCAATCGATCCGCGGTTTGTCGGGCGCGACCCATTGCAGGAAGTGATTGACGTGGCGCATCGTCACGGCTTGCGGGTCATTCCGTGGTTTGAATTTGGCTTTTCATCGTCGTATCAAATGAACGGCGGTTATCTGTTGAAAATCAAACCGGATTGGGCAGCGCGCGATCGCGATGGCAATTTGCTCACTAAAAACGGGTTCGAGTGGATGAATGCCTATCATCCGGAAGTGCAGCAATTTATGATTGATTTAGTGATGGAAGTTGTTGAAAAATATGATGTTGACGGTGTTCAGGGTGACGATCGTTTGCCGGCACAACCGATCGAGGGCGGCTATTCGAATTATACCGACAGTCTTTATCGCGCTGAAAACGGCGGCAACCCGCCGCCGCAGGATTTCCGCGATTTACAATGGCAGCGCTGGCGTGGCGACAAATTAAATGCGTTCGCGAAGCGGCTGTACGAAACTGTAAAATCACGGAAGCCGGATATCGCGGTTTCGTGGGCGCCAAGCGTGTATCCGTGGTCGTTTGATGAATATTTGCAGGATTGGCCGAACTGGCTGAAAAACGGTTATGCGGACGAAATTATTCCCCAAATCTACCGTTACGAACTCGATCAGTACAAACAAACAGTTGATGCTTTGGGCATGGAATTTTTGGGCACAAACCCGGATCAGCAACGCAAAATTTTTGCCGGAATATTGATAAAAGTCGGCAAATATCGCATTTCTGGTGACTTTTTAATTGCGGCAATAAAGTATCATCGCGCCAAAGGATTCAATGGGGAAGTGTTTTTCTTCTACGAAGGCTTGCGGGAAAATAACGACGAATTGGCCAAGCTACTGCTGCAAACCGTTTACGCGGAACCGGCAAAATAACTATGCGAAATTCTGACGAAACAGGAATTTCGAAAATAAAATAGCTCGATTTCATAACCAACTTGATGGTTTTCATCATGCAACACAGCTTCATATTTATTAAAAAGAAACAAAAACAACTCAAATCGGCACTGATTTGTGCTGTCGGTTTTGTGTTGTTTATCCCAATTTATCTATTTGGTCAAACAACCGGAAAAATTACCGGCGTGATCACAGATGCACAAAGCGGGGAAGCGCTGGTAGGGGTAAATGTGTTAATTGAGGGAACCATTTTGGGTGCAACATCCGATGGCGATGGTTATTACGTCATCCTCAACGCACCACCGGGTAACCATACATTGCACTTCGAATATATTGGTTATTCTACACTTACGGTTACAGATTTATTGGTAAAAATTGACCGGACAACTACATATAACGCCAAATTAAGTTCAGCAACGGTGGATATCGGCACGGAAGTGACGGTTGAAGCGGAGCGCCCGATTGTGGAAATTGATAAAACGTTTTCATCAACGCATTACGGCGGCGACGAAGTGGAAGATCTGCCGGTGGAAGGTTTGCGGAATGTGATGGAGCTGTCGCCCGGCATCAATCGCAATGCGAATGGCACTATCAGCGTGCGCGGTGGCGGCAATTACGAAGTGAATTTCAACGTCAACGGCATCAAAAGTCTGAACACAAACACCGGTATTCCGGCTTACGGCACCGGCGACAAAGCCGAAAATAGCTGGAAATATGACATCAATCCGCTGGCGGTACAGCAATTGGAAGTGGTTTCCGGTGGCTTCAACGCGGAGTATGGCAATGCGCAATCCGGGGTGGTGAATGTGGTGATGAAAGATGGCGGCGCAACATTCAACGGTGGATTTATCGCCGAATATCGCCCGGCCGGGCAATATCATTGGGGCGACTATATCTATTCAAAACAACAGTTTGAGTGGGAAAAATGGGGCAATGTCGCAGCGTGGTACCCCTATTATCAAAATGATACAACCGGTGCTGTCAACACAGCGGCGGCACAGCGGAACTACGATCTTTGGGCGAAAAATCATACGCCATCCGAAGACAATATTTTGGGCGCATACGACTACACAAAAGATCCCTACACCCGGTATTTATTCAGCTTTGGCGGACCGCTCGGCAAAAACGGCGACAAAGTGACCTTCTTTTTCAGCGGCGAAATGAAAAACAAACCGACCCGTTTACCCACCGTGGAGCGGGTTCAGGAATTGGACAATTATTCATTGGTGCTCAGTTTTAAACCGCATCCTTCGCATCAATTTAAATTGACCGGACTGTACCAGAATTTCTTGTCGGGAATGGGCAGCGGTTCAGATGATATTCGCTGGTCGGGATTGTGGGGCATCGAAGGCGCTAAACGAAAATATACTTTGGTATACGATTCGCCGCGTGAGGAAACCGTTTTTGCGCAGGGGCTGTCGTATAAATTTATTGCGTCGCCGCGATCGTATGTGGAAGCGACAATCACCCATCAGCGGGAAACGCTGTACGCGCTCCAAACACCAACACCTGCAACTGCAAAAGATGTTCGGTTACCGGAAAATGATCGCGTGCTGGAAGATCCCGGTCCGTGGTTCGAAAAATATCGCCCGTATTTTACATGGTCGCGACTGTATAATCAGGCATCGATCACGGATTATTGGGAAGGCAAAATGAGCTTTTCCTCCCAACTCAGCAAAACCAATTTGCTGAAAATCGGCGTCGAATCGTGGACGATGGATCAGAATTACAATGCATCGTCATCATTGGCGGTTTCTGCGTTTATCTGGCGAAACGGATTTGCAACCAATTACAAAGCTAAAACATGGTATACTGCGGGATACATTCAAGATAAATTGGAATTTGCCGGAATGGTGGCAAACCTCGGTGCGCGGCTGGATGCCTACAATTTCGGTGCGGATGTGCCGGTCGATCGCTATCGGGTGTTTTATCCGGCAACCGGGTCGGAGGATGTCGGCAACCCGGAAACGAAGCCGGCCAAAACGCGGGTGACGGTTTCGCCGCGTGCGGGCATTTCATTTCCGATTGCGGAAAAAACCGCGTTTCGTGTGCAATACGGTCATTTCCGGTCGATGCCCTCGTTCAATCAGGCGTTGGATAATCAAACCTACAATGGTTGGGGAAGCTACGGCAATCCGAATCTCAAACCCAAATTGAGCATTAATTACGAAGTGGGATTGCAGCATAATTTGTGGGATACTCACCAGCTCGATATCGTCACCTATTATAATGATTTGAAAGACCAGATTTCCGTGGTTTATGTGGATGCGACCACCGGTTCGGTTTCTGCGGCACGTCCGCTGGAGGATTTGCAGGATACCTACCTCACTTACGAAAATAACGGTTACGGCAATTCGCAAGGCGTGGAAGTTACCTTCCGGAATCGTACGGACGGGCGCTGGCGCTACCAGTTTTCGTATGCGATCAGCCAAACCAAAAACGGGAATTTCGGCTCGCGTTTGATCGGCGAAAATCTGTCGGATATAACTTTGCAGCGGACGCAATACTCAGCGGCAGATTTTCTTGCACCGGAGGATCGCTCCGGTCGATTCAATATGTATCTCACTTACGCGATGCCAAAACATGGTGGATTCCGTTGGTTGGGCGTTCACCCGTTGGAAAATTTCTCGATGAGTGTGATTTACCGGGTGAGCAGCGGTGTGCCTTATTTTTGGGCACCGGATTTCCAGTTCCAAAATGATGTGAGCAACAATCGCCGTTACCCGCTGGAGTCGCAAACCGATTTGCGATTGGAGAAAAAGCTGCGCTGGCTCGATTACGATTTCACGATGGGAATACGTATCCTCAACTTATTTGATAACAAACACTTAACCCCGATTAGCGGATCAGAAGAACTCGATCGCTGGGTGTTGCGCGGCGCAACTTATGCAGATGCGGATAACAATCCCGTTCGCGATGTTCGGCTGTACAATTATTTTCAGGTTTACAAAAATATTCCCCGGCAGGTGTTCTTTTCGTTCGGGATGCAGTTTTGAGGAAAGCTCCCTTCGACTGCGTTCAGGGTGACAAAACTAAATACGAAATATTCAAAATTATGAAAAACTACTTTATCAGTCTAACCTGTGTCGTTTTTGTGATCACAGGAATTAACGCGCAGGAGCGAAATTTTCGGGTAACGCTGGATCGCGGGCGGCTGTGGCACACCTTTTACCATTCGCAGGAATGCGAGCCGGTCAGCGATTGGCGGCGGGTGACTTACGGGCTGGATTGGCCGGGATTCAACGCAGAGGAAGTGCGCCAATCGATCGGCGGTGGCAACAGCTACCTTGTTTCCGGCGGATTTTACCTCACCGCCAAAACCGACAGCGGCACAGTTTGGGGATGGGCAGATTTCGCGCGAAATGTGAACAGCAATAACATGGTTGCATGGGAAGGCGACAACTTTCGTTATTTAGTGAGTAAGCACGAAAAGCGCTGGAAAAACGGCGAAAATTACTGGCTGGCAGCCAATCCCAACGAAGCCGAAGAAATCATCGATAGCGAGTGGGGCATCAACGGTGCGTGGTTTTTGCCGGATGATAATCAGGCGATTCCCGCCACTGTGAAACGCACCGTTCGTCAGTGGTCGGGCTCGCGGGCGGACGAGGATTATCTGATCGTCGAATATACCGTCACTAATTTTTTGCGACGCGATCCGCTTAATGGCGTGTACCTGATGTTCAGTTGGGCACTGTCGCCGAACCATCGCGGTTGGCGATTGACCAATCCGAACCTCACCGACGGTGCGCGAAACACGATCGGCAAATGGCAGCCGGATGAATGGCTGATCAGCACGTACGCCGGCGATTACACCAGTTCACCCGGCATCGATGAAACGTTCGACCCATACGATTTCGTCACTTACGATCCGGTGAACGACCGGAATGTGATCACCAACGAATTTGTGGCGCCGGGATTCGTCGGTATCAAGTTTTTAGAAATTCCCGCAGACACCAACGGTGTTTCAAAAATAAACGGGTTTGCATGGTCCACCGGCGCACCGTCGCAGGATTCCGGGCCTTTCGAAAACGTGTTGGGATTGGACGATAAATACGATGCAATGGCTGATCCTTCGCTCCTAACCCGGGCATTTACGAATGATAGCGATCCGCAAATGGGTGATGGCAGGTTGTACGCAAACTTCTCACTCGGTCCGTTCAACATTCCGCGCCGCGATTCCATCAAAATTGTGCTGGCAGAATTTGTCGGTGGTGTGCCGTTTGAGAAAACCCGTGGCAACCAGCTTTCCGTCGCAGAAATCAAAGCTGCGGGAGATTCCGCCGTTCAATATTTGAGCGATCGCGTGAGTTTTAATTACGAAAACAACTATCGCGTGCCCATGCCGCCACCGGCTCCGGATTTTTCGGTTACGCCGGTAACGGTTGCGGGTGAATTGGGCAACATCATCCGTTTCAGCAATGCGCCGGAACTGGTTCCCGATCCGCATCAGGGCGTTGCCGATCTCGCCGGATACCGGATTTATCGCTCCAGCTTTTTGCCGTTTGGACCGTGGGAACAGATCGCAGAAATCCCAAAAGGTGATCCGCAATTTTTCAATTCGGATTCGCAAGCTTATGTTTTTACTGATGATAACGTCGCGTTGGGCTTCGGCTATTATTACGCCGTCACCAGTTTCGATACCGGACACGATGCCTGGGCGATCAATCCCGCAGTTGCGGTGCCGCCGCTGGAATCGTCAATTTTTGCCAATCGCAGCAAAACCAGTTTCCAGACAACGCTCTCGCCATCGCAAAGCGATATCAGCAATGTTCAGGTGGTGCCGAACCCGTTTTATCGCAGCTCCGGTTTTTCCGAACCGGGACGCGAGCGGGATATCCAGTTCGTATTTCTGCCGCAGCGCTGCACCATTCGTATTCTCACTGTTCGCGGCGATTTGGTGAAAACTATTCGCCACGATAACCCGAATTCCGGTGTCGCGGTTTGGAACCAGATCAGCGATTTCGGGCAATATGTGAAAAGCGGGATGTATTTTTACGTTATCGAAAATGATAATGGTGATGTGGAACGCGGTAAATTTGCAATCGTCAATTAACGGTCGAGAAATGATCAAAAAAACCCTATTGCTTTGTTTAACTATTGTTTTGTGTCAATCGGGATTGGCGCAGGAATTCCGGAAATCTGGCACCAGCGGATTCGCTTTTCTGCAAATTCCCGTGAGTGCGCGTTACGCCGCATTGGGCGATGCCGGGATCACGCTGTCAAATGTTGGCGCGGACGGGTTGTTCGTCAATCCGGCGCTGGTTGTGCTCAGCGATGCGCAACTGTCGCTGTCCGCGACCCACGCCAATTGGTATGTGGACACCAAACATCAGGCGTTGGGCGTTGCGTATCATTTGCGAGGGGTTGGTGCGATTGGCATTTCGGTGATCAATTTCGATTTCGGCGAGATTCCTCGAACTGCCAACTACATTCCCGGTATTTTTGAACCGTCCGCAAATGAAACATCGCCGTTTGCCCAACAGGGCAGCTACACCGCCGGTGCAACCGCGTTTGGGGTATCGCTGTCGCGGAGTTTGACCGCGCAATTTGCTTTTGGCGCAACGCTGAAATATGTGCAGGAATCCATCGACAATTACGACGCCAGCAATGTGATCGCCGATATCGGATTTCTCTATTTTACAGGATTCCACAGTATGCGCGTCGGTGCCTTTCTGCAAAACTTCGGATTGGAAACGCAATACGCCAATGAAAAATTCAAGATGCCCCAACAGTTGCGGCTGGAAATTTCCGCGGAGCTGATCGGTGATCTGGTATCGCCAAACCGCCTGACGCTGATTGCCGACGCCGCCCAGGCCAACGATGCGGACGAGCGGCTGCATATTGGCGCGGAAGCCACGCTGATGAATGCGGTTGTGTTGCGAAGCGGGTACAAATTCGGGTATGATTACGAAAATCTCACGCTCGGTTTGGGGCTGAATTTTATGTGGAGCCAAAAACGGGTCGGGCTGGATTTGGCATACATGAATCACGATTTGCTGGAAAGCACTGTCCGAACCACTGTGAATCTGGAGCTGTAAAATGAAACGAAAAAATTACATCTCTATTCTATTGATAATATTGAGCTTGTCGGTTGTTGCAAATGCGCAATACAGCCGGTTGTCTGTCACCGGAATAGGACATTTGCAACTTCAATCCGGCGATTCGCGGGCAAGCGAGGGCAGCGGTTACGGGGGTGTTGCGCAGTTCAATTACGATATCGGCAAACGTTTCCGGCTCAATTTTGCGGTGGGTAGCGACATGATGAATCTGACCCAATCAGATGTGCTCGACGAATGGCAATGGGATTATTGGGAGGATACCTACATCGATTTTTTGCCCGGCGCGACAGTGGAAATCGTCAACCAAACCCTGCGATATGACAGCAACGACAGCCTTTTTTCGGCGCGATTTTCACCCGACCAGAATTTGAAGGAATTAACGCTGGGCATCGGTACGGATTACAGCATGTCGCTATCGGGCAAATTTTCCGGCGTCATCGGAGTGCAGCTCGGTATCAGCAAATTTAAGCGCGAGTTGCGGATGGAAGAACACTGGATCAAACGCTTCGATCTCGATTCCACTGTTGCCGGGCTGGATTACGAATACGAATACGATCTGCTCCATTTTGCGCCATCAAAACAGGGATCAAAAATTTTCGCAGCGCCACAATTTGGGTTGAACTACCAATTGAGCAACAGTTTGGCACTCACCGCCGCCGGTCAATATTTGGTGTATTTTGATCGCGGCAGCGTAGAGTGGCTGGAAAATTTGTTCGGCATTTCGGATGACGGTGAACGCTGGTTTCCGTTGAAAAACAAGCTGCGGGTCGGTGTTGGATTGACGTTTAGCTATTAATCGTGATTGTTGTAAAGTCACCCTTCGACTACGCTCATGGTGACAAAAATTATACTTTAAACAATTGGAATTATGAAACTTAGTGAATTAAAAATTATCAGCCGAAAGTTAGCAAAAATGGCTGTTTTTGCTATTGTTGTGATGATCGCGGTTGTATTTCCGGCAAATGGGCAAAGCGAAGGGCAGTGGGGAATTTCCGCGTCCGGTGCGTATTCGATGCCTATCGGAAGCCTGTCCGACTGGTTCAAACCTGCCGGGAATTACAGCGTTGCAATCGGGCAGCAATTCAACGCCAACTGGTTCATCGAGGGGTTGGTAGAATACAGCAAATTCGACAGCGAAAACCTGAGCGGTTATCCATCCGGCAAAGTTGATTTATCGCTGGAACACATTGCTTTTTGGGCGAGCGGACGGTTCTGGCTGGGCAGCGAATCTGCAATCCGTCCATATTTCCATCTCGCCGGCGGCGTGCTGTATTGGAAAGGCGTTCGCGGCGAAATTCCTGCTGACGACACGATTTCTCCGGCGCTGCCGTTCATCCCGAAACGCACGTTGGAAGAATGGAATTGGGGCGCACGAACCGGCGTTGGTGTGCAACTGCTGTTCGGCAATTCGCTCGCGCTCGATGCGATGCTGAATTATCGCTTCATCGTCGGGGAGTTGTGGCCAACATTGCAACCGCCTATCGAATTGGACGGTGTTTCCGGGTTGCAAACGTTGAATTTTGCGTTAGGGTTGCGCTATTATTTGAAATGAAAATCAAACAAATATAATTTTCAGGAGGCCTAATAATGAAAATGTTGCACACAATTTTGCTGATTGGTGTTTTGGCAATCGGCAGCGCGGTTGCGCAAAATCAATATCCCGTAAATTGGGTGAAGTACGATTTTATTAATCCCGGCAACGATGTTTCGCGCGGACTGACCTACAATCCGCACACCGATCACGTTCTGGTTGCTACCCGGATGTTTGGCGCAGATGTGATGATCCTCGATGCCGCAACCGGCGATTCGCTCGGCAAATTGGACAACAGCCTGTTTTCCGGCGGCACGCTGTCGGTGAACCAGGTTGGCGTTGCCGCGGACGGCACGATTTACGTTTGCAATTTGATGGCGCGGCAATTTACCCCAGCAGCAACTTTCAAGGTTTATCGATTTGCCAACGAAGCAGCTCCGGCAGAGCTGGTCTACGACGGCATTTTGGATGAGGCGCGTTACGGCGATTCGTTCGCGGTCAGCGGTTCCGGCAGCGAAATTTATATCTATTCATCCGGTTTGGACAATCCAAGTGTCGCAGTTTTGAAAGATACGGGTGGCAGCACACTTGCAGTCGATACCTACATTTTTCTGCCGCTCGCCGGAAATGCCCGTCACGGCATTTTTCCGATGGAGCCGGGCGGACGCATTTGGGTGAACGGCGCACAATCCGGATTTCCGCCGGTGCGGCTGCTCACCAACGATGGCACGATAATCGCGACAGTACCGGACACATTGGCATCACCGGGCGGAACCTCAACAGTAGTGAAAACCACCTTGGGAAATTACGATTTACTTACCGTCGCTAATTCAAATACCGGCACCGCGACCATCCGTTCCATCCGTTATTTTGAAGATTTGATCGGCACAATTACGTTCGATTATTTCGGCGAAGATTCCGATTCCAGCGCACTGTTTTACAACGGCGGCGCATCAATAATCCCGAACATCAACGCAACGGCATCGTTGGCGTACGATTCCAAACGCCACGCGATGATTACGCTGATGGGCGTCAACAGCATCGCATCGCTGAGCATGGATTCGCTGCTGCAAGCCAGCACGCCGCGACAGGATATTCTGGAAATCAGCGTCGATGGCAGCAACGACTTTTTCCCGACCGATCACGTCGGCAGCAGCAACGGTCGCGATATGTATCTCACCTGGTCGGAAGGCAAAGTGTTCGCCGGCATCACCGGCGATGACATGATTGACCCGACATTCAACAATTTCTGGTATGTGGCATTCGATCTCGATCCGGACGGCAGCAATGGCTCGAACACTATTGCGCTGGAAACCGATGCGGTCAGCCAATTGCCCTTCAACGCTGATGTCGTTTTCGAAATCGAATCGTATGATCAGGCGGATTTTCTGCTCGGCAACATTCACAAATGGAACGGCAGCAGTTGGGATGTGACGTTGTTTGACGGCAATCTGGCATCGCAAGGCGCGCTGGCTTTCGCGGATGCGGGCAATCGCAAACTGGCGGAATTCGCTGCAATTCTGAACGATGCAGGAATTGGTGATAATTTTACAAATATCGGCATTGCTGCGTTTGTGGCAGAAAAATCACTGGGCGGGTCGGTTTTGGCTGCGTTCCCGGATGCGAACCCGTTGGGTGCCGGCGTCGCGTTGACCCACTATTTTTACGCGGACAGCCTCGGCAGCGGCATGTTCCCGACCGACACAAATTATGTGCAAATCCGCTCCGGACTCGTTGGCATCGGCGATGGCGAATCGCTCCCGATTGAGCAATTCCGTCTCTCTCAAAACTACCCGAATCCGTTTAACCCCGGCACAACTATCGAGTATTTTGTGCCGAAACGTGCTGAGATTTCAGTTGAAATTTACAATGTGACCGGACAAAAAGTGCAGACGTTGAGCAGCGGCGTGCAGAACGCCGGCAATTATTCGCTCACTTTCGACGGGAAAAATGTTGCCAGCGGCGTATATTTTTACCGGCTCTCCGCAAACGGATTGACCGTGAAAACCCGGAAAATGTTGTTGGTAAAATAAATGAAATGGTTTCTCACCATATTTATTCTGTTCAGCGGTTGGGTGCTTTCCCAACCGTTGGCGGAGATGCGCGGCATCAAGCTCACTAACGTAGATAGCAATGTGATGTTCAGCGATGGCGGCATTGCCAGAGCGATGGATTTTTTAGCGGAAACCGGCATCAACACGGTGCTGTGCGTGGTGTGGAACAGTAACGGCGCGGATGGCGATTACACGCTCTATCCCAGCGCGGTGATGGATCAATATTTTGGAAAATCCATTCACCCGGCCTTCAGCGGACGCGATGCGCTGCAACGGGTGCTCATCGAAGCGCACCGCAACGGGATCGAGGTGCTGCCATGGTTCGAGATGGGATTTTCTACATCGTATTCGCAAAACGGCGGGCACATTCTCCAAAAATATCCCGATTGGGCGCTGAAAGACAGCAACGGCAATCTGATCGTCAAAAACGGGTTCGATTGGATGTCGGCCATCAATCCGGAAGTGCGCGATTTTATTTTGGCGCTCACCCGCGAAGTGGCGGAAAATTATGATATCGACGGTGTCGAATATTCCGACCGCATTCCCGCGATGCCGGTTGAGGGCGGTTACGATTCTGTGACGGTGGCGATTTATCGCAGCGAACACAACGGGCAAAACCCGCCTGCTGATTTTCGCGATGCGAATTGGATGCGCTGGCGTGCCGATAAACTCAGCAAATTTTACCAGATGGCCCACGATACCATTAAATCGGTGGCGGCGCATTTGAAGGTTGCGTCGAGTCCCAGCGTGTTTCCGTGGAGTTATCAGGAATATTTGCAGGACCCGAAAAGTTGGATGGAGGACGGTATCGCGGAAGAAGTGATTCCACAATTGTATCGCTATTCGCTGAGCGATTATGTGTTCACGCTGGACAATTCGCTGGCGAATTACCCGAATCACCGCGACGTCTATTTTGCCGGAATGCTGATCCGGTTGGGCAATTACGTGATCGATCCGGGCTATTTGCTGAGCGCGATGGCCGCCAATCGCCAGCGCAATGTGCCGGGCGAAATTTTCTTTTTTTACGAAGGATTACGGGCCAATAACGATCGCCTCGCGGACACGCTGAAAGCTACGTTTTATGCAGAACCGGCGGTTTCGCCGGGACACGGCAACAACATCTGGCGACCGAAAGCAACGATTCTGAACGAAGATGAACCGGGTGTTTCGCTGAGCGGCGATTGGCAAACCGAAACGGGCATCGACGGTTTTCGTCCGGGAGTTTTGCTGACCAACAGCAGCAATTACGCGGCAATCGAATATAAAATGGACGTGCCATTTGCAGCGTGGTTCGATGTTTATCCATATGTTGTTAGCGGTCCGCTGGCGGCAAAACAGGCGCGGCATGTCGTTTATCACAATGGCGATTCCACCGAAATTGTGGTGGATCAAACCGCGTTTTCCGAACGCGGCTGGCAGCCGATCGCCACGGTTTTTCTGCAAACGGGTACGCAAACCGTTCTAAAAATTGACAACTCACTGACCGCCGCCGGACAAACACTCACCGCCGATGCCGCAATGATGATGATCAATCGCAAAAAATCGCCGGACGTGTTGGTGGGCATCGCCGAACCGGATCAGGGGCAGAGTGAATTGCCAAAAAATTTCCGGCTGCGCCAGAATTATCCGAACCCGTTCAATCCCGAAACGACCATCGAATTTGCGTTGTCGCAAACCGCGAATGTGCAACTGGATATCGTCGATATTACCGGAAAACGAGTTTCCAAACTGGTTGATGAAACCAAAATGCCCGGTGTTTACCGGGAAACCTGGCACGCGGGCGATTACGCCTCCGGCGTATATTTTTACCGGTTGCAAACCGATGGCGCTTTTGCGGATGCGCGGAAAATGGTTTTGTTGAAATAGATTTAAAATTAAGGATAAAGGATTAAGGATAAAGGGTAAAAGAATTTGTGTATGATTAATAGTTATAAATATATAAAAAACAATGTGTTGAGTTGTGCGCTGTTTGTGCTGTTGTTGAGCGGTTTTTCCGTGCAGGCGCAGCCGGCGACGGAGTTGCGGGGCGTTTGGCTGGCGTGGGCCGGTGCAAATGTGCCGAGCAAAGAACGTATTGCACAAATTATGGACAAGCTGGCTGATGCCAATTTTAACGCGGTTTTTGTGGATGTCTGGCGATTTGGTTATCCCTATTTTCGCAGCGAAACGTTTTTTAATCTCACCGGAAAATACACCGATCCGGCCATCGAAAACGGGCGCGATATTCTGGAAGAATTTATTGCCGAAGGGCACCGGCGCGGGCTGCATGTGGAAGCGTGGTTCGAACACGGATTTGTCGCCGGGCAGGGCGGCAACGACGATTTGTATGATGTTCACCCCGAATGGTTCGCCCGAAAACGTGACGGCTCCGTGCTGTTCAACGGCAATTTGCAGTTCAAATGGCTCAGTCATGTGAACGCGGATGCCCAGCAATTTTTGATCGATATGGTTCAGGAAGTTATTGAAAATTATGATGTTGACGGTGTTGAACTCGATCGCATCCGCTACCCGGAGCTGAACTGCGGCTATGATTCCGCGACGGTTGCGGTGTATCAATCCGAGCATGGCGGTGCAAATCCGCCCAACAACAGCGCCGATCCCGGCTGGATGCAATGGCGCGCTGACAAACTTTCGGCGTTTATGGACGCCTGTTACGATTCGTTCAAAGCGGTTAATCCGAATATTGTGGTGAGCAATGCGCCGATTGTTTATCCGTATGGTTACAGCAATTTTTGTCAGGACTGGCGCCCGTGGATCAACGACGGCAATCTCGATTTTGTAACGCCACAGGTGTATCGCCTCACGGCATCGCAATATGCCAGCGAACTGAATTTGCAACTGGCGCATGTGAACGATCCGGCAACGTTTTATCCGGGCATAACAACCGTTGCCAACGATGCGGATGTGACCACCGGCGATCTTATTCAAATGATTGAATATACACGATTTAAGAATCTCAACGGACATGTGGTCTGGTTTGTGGATACCGTTGAGGACGATCTCGACAGCCTGAAAAATACGGTGTATTCGCAGCCGGCGGAATACCCGTTGCTGCCGGAAAACTGGCGCCGACCGGCGATCATCATCAACGAAGATGATCCCTCGGTGCAACGCTCATCCGGTTGGACGGTTTATACCACCATTCCCGGTTTCGACGGTCGGTCGCTGTTCACTATTGGCGGCACCGGTGAATATATCGAGTATTCTGCAGACATTCCGGAAAGCGGTTGGTACGAGCTCTATCATTTTAATATTACTCAATTTAACGGAATGCAATCCGCGCCGTTTGAGGTGTTCGACAAATTTGGGACAGACACGGTTTACGTCGACCAAACCAGAGAAGGACATCGTCGCTGGTATAAAATTGCCGACGTGTATCTGCAAGCCGGGCAAAACCAGTTGGTAATGCGATTGACCGATGAATTTATCGGCACCAATGTGCTGTTCGCGGATGCAATAATGCTGCTGAACAGCAACCGCGCCGGTTTGCCGGTTGTTGGCATCGACGAAAAAGACGCCGGAATTCCGGGCGAAATTGAGCTGTTTCAGAATTACCCGAATCCCTTCAATCCAACGACCGAAATCAAATTTTCGCTCAATTCCGCAGCCAATGTGCGGCTCTCGATTTTCAATATTTTGGGACAGGAAATTGCGGTTTTGGCGAATGAAAAACTACCCGCCGGTGTTTATTCCCGGAGATGGGATGCCAGGAAATTCGCGAGCGGGGTTTATTTTTATGTGTTGAAATCCGGCAATGCAACGCAATCAAAAAAGATGGTGCTGATGCGATAACATCAGTATTTACAGGTGGATAATGATGATTAAAAAAGCAGATTCCCAACTGATTAAACAATACAATGAAATCCGGTTGCTCAACCTGATTCGCGATAACGGCCCGATTTCGCGAATTGAATTGGCGAAACTCAGCCGTATTTCAAAAGTGGCGGTTTCGGAAATCGTAAACCGGCTGGACGAAGCGGGATTTATCACCGAAGTGGGAAAAGGTGAGGCATCCGTTCGTGGCGGAAAACGTCCCCGGTTGCTCAAACTCAACCCGGAAAACAAATTTGTAGTTGGTATCGATATTCGCCGCAGCGATACGATTGTGGCGATTGCCAATCTCGATGCGGAAATCCGGGAAATTCGCCAATACCCGCACAAAGTGAACGCATCCGCCAGCAGCGTTTTGGCGCTGATTTTCCGCGATATTGACCAAATGATGCTCATGCAATCGCTGAAAACAGAGGATATGTTGGGTATCGGCGTCGGTTTGCCGGGATTTATCGATTACGAAAATGGTCGCGTGCGTTTTGCGGATACGCTGCGCGGATGGGATAATTTCCCGATTGCGGCGGAAATCGAGCGGCGCTACAACGTGCCCGTGATCATCGAAAATGACGTGAAAACCCGGGCGTTTGGCGAAAGTGTGTTGGGTGCAGGACGCCAGATTGCCAACCTCATTTACATCTGGATTGGTGCGGGAATTGGTGCAGGCATCATCGTCAATCGCCAATTGTATCGCGGAAATATGGGGCGTGCCGGTGAAATTGGCTATCTGAAAATTCAGAACATGCTCAATTTTAACTCTGAAAAATATACTTATCTCTATAAAAATCAACAGTTTTTGGGCGAGCTGCTTTCCGAGTCTGCTTTTGTTCTGGCTTGCAAAAGGGCGCTGTCGATCAATGGAAATTCGCTCAATGGCAAAAGTGAGCAGGAAATCGAGGATTTGACGCTCGCGGATATCGAACAATATTTGACAAATAATCGCCCGGAAATTGCTGCTGTGATCGACGAATATGCCCACGCGATGGCGGGCGTTTGTTTACAAATGATCAAAACCATTGACCCGAAGCTGATCATTTTGGGCGGCAAAATTATCGAGAAAATTCCCGAGTTAATCACCCGGATCAATGGCATTCTGGATGTGGAAAATCACGAAATCCCGTTTGATTTTGACGGCGTTTTGCCGGATGTGCTCCGCCGCGAAGCCGGGATTAAAGGTGCTGTGGTGATGGCGTTGCAATCGGTTTTTGGTTTGCCGGTAAGCCCGGTTCGCGGTCACGAATCGCATGTGTAATCTGTTATCAGTTATCGTTCAAATAAAAATCTTCAATTACTCATGGTTTTTTCAGTTAATCCAAAAGGAGGTCTTATGCAACGAATATGGGTTACCGTTGCGACATTTCTTCTCCTGATAACCTCTGCATATGCGCAGGTTACGAACGTTTGGGAAAAGAATGTCGGTGATTTTTCGTGGTTCACGACAGCCAACACCACACGCGGAATGGGCTACAATCCCGTTACCGATCATTTGTTGGTGTGCTCCCGCGAAGGCGGTACAAATGTTTATTTATTGAATGCAGCTACCGGCGATTCAGTGGGTCAGTTGGATATGACCGGCGTATCCGGCGGCACATTTTCACTGAACATCGTCAAAGGTGCGGATGACGGCGCGATTTACGGCTGTAACCTGTCGCTCGCCAATGGCGAATTCAAGGTGTATCGCTGGGCGGATGAAGCCAGCGCTCCCACGGTTGCATACGCTGCAACGGTGACATCCAGAGCCGGCGATGCATTTGAAGTTAGCGGCTCCGGTGTGAACACCGTTATTTTTGCCAGCGGTTCCGGCAGCACGGAAATTGCTCGGCTGACCACCACCGACGGAATCAATTTTGCGCCGGCGAACAGTGTGCCGGTTGCGGCCGGTTTGGCGCGCGGCGGCATCTCCGTAATTCCCGAAAGCAACGCCGGGGAATTGTGGGTGAACGGCTCCGGCACGGCTGTCAGTCACGTGGACACCGCCGGAACGGTGATCAACCAGGTTGCAACGACAACCATCGCATCCGGATTTTTTAACGTGCGCTACATGGCCAGCGGTGCGGCAAAATTGCTCGCTGTGGCGGGCAGTGCCGGTGCGACAGATTTGCAGAAAATTCACTTTTACGACATCACCACCAACGAAACCGAGCCGCCGCTGTATGCGATCGATTCGTTGACAAATACGCCAAACAGCAACGGCAACGCCACAGCGGATCTCGCATACAAAGATAACGGCGACGGCACGCTGACGGTTTATGCGATGATCACAAATAATGGCATTGCGGCGTATACGGTTGACGTACCACAAGAATTTGTGCCGAATCTGGTGATCAACGAAATCAACTACAACCCGATTGAATCGGGAACCGATACAACCGAATTCATCGAACTGCTCAATATGGAAGCGGCAGCGGTTGATCTGTCCGGATTTGCGTTCAGCGCAGGTGTGGATTTCACTTTCCCGTCCGGCGCAATGGTCGGTGCGAATGAATATCTGGTTGTGGCATTCGACTCCGCAGCGTTTCACAACACATACGGTTTCGCCCCGGATTATGTGTGGACAGCCGGCGCGTTGAGCAACAGCGGCGAAGCGGTTGCCATTGCCACATCGATGGGCACGTTGGTTGATTCCGTCAATTTTGACGATATCGCACCGTGGCCAACCGAGCCGGACGGCTTCGGACCGACGTTGGAGTTGATCGATCCGTTATCTGACAACAATTTAGCGGAAAGCTGGCAAGCCAGTTACATCGACGGCGGAACGCCAAAGGCAGAAAACAGCCTGCCGCCGGTGGGTCCGGTTTCCACAATTTGGGAAAAAGGTGTGGCAGATTTTAGCTGGCTGACCACCGCAAACACGACACGCGGAATGGGCTACAACGCAGCTACCAACCATTTGCTGGTGGTTTCCCGCGAAGGTGGCACCAACGTTTACATTCTCGATGCCGCAACCGGCGATTCGCTCGGCGCGCTGGATATGACCGGCGTTTCCGGCGGCATATTCTTGCTGAATATTGCCAAAGTAGCGGATGACGGCGCGATATACGGCTGCAATCTGGCGCTGGCCAACGGGCAATTTAAAATTTATCGCTGGGCGGACGAAAGCGCAGTGCCAACCGTTGCATTCGATGGCATTGTTCCCAATCGCTCCGGCGACAGCTTTGGCGTGACCGGCGCCGGAAACGTACCATTTTATATGCCAGCGGTTCCGGCAGCACGGAAGTCACGCGTTTCACCACCACTGACGGGCTGAATTTTGTGCTCGATACACCGATTGCGGTTGCGGGCGGATTGGCACGCGGTGGTATCTCACCGATACCCTCCGGTTTATTCGAACGCGTATCAACCGAAGAATTGTGGGTTAACGGTTCCGGCACGGCAACCAGCCACATCGACGGTAGTGGCACCGTGATCAACGCGGTGAATACCGGCGTCGTTTCGTCGAGCTGGTTCAACGTGCAATACATGATGGGCGGCGATCGCAAATATATCGCAATCACCGGAAACAACAGCGCAGACAATGGTCCAAAAGTGCAGGTTTGGGATATCACCGATTCCGAAACCGATCCCACATTTTTGGGCGAAGGCGCACTGAGTTTCGCATACAACACCAATGCGAATGCCACTGCCGATCTCGGATTTCGCAATAACGGCGACACCACGTTGACCGTTTTCCAACTGATTACCAACAACGGAATTGCGGCATACACCGTGGATATTCCCGATCCGGTAGTTATTCCGATGGTATCACTCGCACAAATCCAGACCACACCGGATGGTAACGAGGGACCGTCCCCGTACGCCGGACAGATTGTCCAAACTTCCGGAACGGTAACCGGCAAAAACGCCAATGGATTCTTTTTACAGGATGCGCCCGGCGCATGGAACGGATTGTGGGTTTTCTCCCCATCATTTGCGGATTCCGCGCAGATCGGCGATAATCTGACCATCACCGGTTTGGTGGATGAATTTAGCGATGTCACAGAAATGCTTAACTTGACGGAATACGTTGTCAATTCAACCGGCAACACGCTGCCCGATCCGGAAATGGTTTCCACCGCCGATTTTTCGCAGGAAAAATATGAAGGCGTGCTGGTTCACGTTTCCGAAGCGGCAGTCACCAATACCGATCTCGGGTTTGGCGAATGGGAAGTGAACGACGGTAGCGGTCCGGCAGTTGTGGATGATTTTATCTTCGCATTTGCCCCGGACAGCGGCGCGGTGTATAACATCACCGGTATCGGTCACTATACCTTTGGCGCTTACAAAATGGTGCCGCGCGACAGCGCTGATATCGAGCTGTTTGTTGCCGATCCCATCACCCAAAATTGGGAAAAAGGCGTTGGCGATTTCAGTTGGTTGACCACCGCCAACACCACTCGCGGCATGGGTTACAATCCTGTAACCGATCATCTGCTGGTGGTTTCCCGCGAAGGCGGCACCAATGTTTATGTATTGGATGCAGCCACCGGCGATTCGCTCAGTTCGCTGGATATGACCGGCGTTTCCGGCGGTATATTTTTATTGAATATCGCCAAAGCAGCCGCAGACGGCGCGATTTACGCCTGTAACCTGGCGCTCGCCAATGGCGAATTCAAGGTCTATCGCTGGGCGGATGAAAGCGCGGTGCCAACCGTTGCCTTTACCGGAATTGTTACCGGACGCAGTGGCGATGCGATGGGCGTTTACGGCAGCGGTGCAAATACAGTCATTTATGCCAGCGGTTCGGGCAGCACGGAAATCGTTCGGCTGACCACTACCGACGGCGTCAACTTTACGGCTGATACGCCGATTTCGGTTGCCGCAGGTTTGGCTCGCGGCGGCATTTCAGCAATCCCGGAAAGCATGGGCAGCGAATTGTGGGTGAACGGCACCGGTACTGCCACCAGTCACATCGATGTTAACGGCAACGTGATTGCCCAAACCAACGGTGGCGTGGTTGCG
Source organism: Calditrichia bacterium (assembly GCA_020634975.1). Classification (NCBI taxonomy): domain Bacteria; kingdom Pseudomonadati; phylum Calditrichota; class Calditrichia; species Calditrichia bacterium. The sequence goes on from JACKAQ010000007.1 coordinate 85,940, forward strand.
TCCAGTTGGTTTAGCGTGAACTATTTTGCCGGCGGCGGCAGTAAATTTATCGCCGTTGCAGCAAATCCCGGAGCGGATTTGGGCAACAAAATTCAGGTTTATGACATCACTGATTCCGAAACCGATCCGGTGCTATATGCCACCGGCGAATTGAGCTTTGCATTCAATGGCAACGCCAACGCTACCGGCGATCTGGCATACCGGATGAACAATGACGGCACTGTGACGCTGTTTCAATTGGTGACAAACAACGGCATTGCATCGTATGATGTTGAGCTGCCCGGCGGCGCCATTGGTGTTCCGGTTTTCTCAACCAATGAATTGATTTTCGGCGAAGTGCCGCTCGGCGGATTGGAAACGCTCTCGTTCTCGATCGAAAATCAAGGTGCGGCTGATGTGCAAATTCTCAGCGCAACGCTCAGCGATACGCTCTCGTTCAGCAGCACATTGCTCGGCAACGAGCTGATCCAGCCGGATTCCACGTTGCTCGTGACGGTCGCATTCGCGCCGGCTGCTGCCGGAACGTTTGCCGATAGTCTGGTCGTCACCACCAATTACGGCACGTTTTCAATAGCGTTGAACGGTTCGGCATACGAGCTGTATCCGTTGGATTGGCGTGTGTTGGCAGACAGCACCGATTGGTTCGGTACCAACAATCTGGTGCGCACCATTGCCTATAGCCAGGCAACCAATCATCTGTATGTCGTCAGTCGCGTTGGTGGCAATTTTGTGAAAGTGCTCGACGCGGAAACCGGCGAATTGGTAAAAGATCTGGATATGACCGGATTTACCGGCACCGGATTGATTCACCTAAACATGGCTGCCGCCACAACAGACGGCGTGATTTATGCAGCCAACCTTGCGCAGGGCGGTGATTTCGTGCTGTATCGCTGGGAAAATGAAGATGCGATGCTCACCACCGCGTTCAGCGGTATTCTGGACGGTCGGGTAGGGGATGTGATTTCCGTTAGCGGACACGATCACGGCACGGAAATCTACGTTTCGGGAAATGGCAACGCCAACGCATTCGTGCTCGGCACAGCCGATGGCGTCACTTTTTCCGTGACCGATACAATCCCGCTGCCGGAAGCCGATGCAGCACGTTTCGGGCTCAGCCCGGTGATGGATGGCGAATATTTCTTCATCAACGCGCCCGGAAAAGCGCCGCGTTACATCAAACGCAGCGGCGAAGTAGTTTATGCATTCGATACCGGTTTGGTCTCCGGCACGTCGATCAGCTATTTCGAAATCTTCACAACCGATTCGGAAACCCGCCGGTTTGTGGCAGCGCTCGATGGTTTTAGCCCGGGCATGCGCATTGTTGAACTACTCGGCGAACCCGGCGACAGCCTGATGACTGATTTCACCGTTTTGCCGGCAAATACGCCGAAATACCTGACCAACGCTAACGGCAACGCATCGGCGCAGGCGGTGTTCAATCCGGTGAACAACAGCCTGGTTGAAATGGTGACCAACAACGGCATCAGCAGCTACAGCTTCGATATCATCGTTCCGAACGACAGCTTGCTCGTCGGTATCGACAGCGATCTGGATGCCATTCCGCAGGCATACGCACTCGGTCAAAACTATCCGAACCCGTTCAATCCGACCACGACTTTTGTGGTTTCGTTGCCGCAGGCTTCGGATGTTAAAGTGATGATTTACAATGTATTAGGTCAACAAGTTGCTGTGTTGCAAAACGGCAAAATGCAGGCCGGTGAGCATAAATTCACTTTCGATGCCAGCCAGTTTGCCAGCGGCATGTATTTTTACAGAGTGGAAGCCAACAACTTCCGCGCCGTGAAAAAAATGCTGCTCGTTAAATAATTATTTGTCGAATTTTCCCAACATACACTTCCAAAAGCAGCTACGAATACCGAATTCGTAGCTGCTTTATATTGCAAAACTGGGAATTTCTGCGTATTCTTCCGGGTTCAAAAAGAGGGTTTTCGATGATTGGCAAATTTGAAAAATATCAAGGTCTCGTTGTTTCGCACACCCATTGGGATCGTGCATGGTATTGGCCGTTTGAGTGGTTTCGCATTCGGTTGGTCCAAACCGTTGACCAAATTATCGAAATTTTGGACACCATTCCCGGTTACAAAGCGTTTGTTTTGGACGGGCAAACGGTTGTGCTGGAAGACTATCTTGAAGTAAAACCCGAAAAACGCGCAGATCTCGAACGACTGGTCAAATCGAAAAAATTGTTCATCGGACCGTGGTATATTTTGCCCGATGAATTTTTGGTGAGCGGTGAATCGCTCATCCGAAATTTGATGCTCGGCGATCGCATTTGCCGCGAATTTGGCGGCATGATGAAAGAAGGTTACGTGCCGGACCCGTTCGGGCACATTGCCCAAATGCCTCAGATTTTGCGCGGGTTCGACATTCGTTCGTTCATTTTTTCGCGGGGAATGGGCGCGGAAATCGAGCAAACCGGCAGCGAATTTCAGTGGGAAGCGCCGGACGGATCGCAAATTCTGGCACTCAACCAGCGCGATAATTACGGCAATTTGGCCAGTTGGGGATTCCCGTTCGAATTCGGCGATTACCGGAATCGGAAACCGGAAAAAGAACAGGCGCTCAAAGACGTACTGGCGTCCATCGAAAAAATTGCCGGTGATTCAACCACGCCTAACTTATTGTTTAACAATGGTGTAGATCATCTGCCACCTCAGCCGGAAGTGCCGGAACTGATCGAATATGTCAATCAACATTCCGACAACATCCAGCTCACCCACGGCACATTTTCGGATTATGTGGACGCAGTTATCGCCGCAAATCCATCGCTGAAAACCATTCGCGGCGAGTTGATCGACAATTACCATCGCCCGATTTTGCTGAGCGTGTATTCCGCGCGAATGTATCTCAAACAGGCAAATTTCCACTGCCAGCAGTTGCTCGAAAAATTTGCGGAGCCGCTCTCGGTGCTGGCAAAATTGGCAGCCGGTTCGGATTTCACGCCATTTTTGCAACAAGCCTGGCGCACGCTGCTCAAAAATCATCCGCACGATGATATTTGCGGTTGCAGCACCGACGAAGTGCATCGCGAAAATATGACGTTTTTCCAGCGTGTCCGGCAAATCGGCGATTACATTTCCGAGCGGGCAATTCTCGATATCGCGGAAAAAAATCCCGATAGCAATGATACGCGCAAGTTGTTTGTTTTCAATCCCTTAAACTGGCAACGGAGCGATGTGTTTTCTGCAAAAATTCGCATCCCGGTAACGGACGAGCAGCAGCAATTTCACCAATCGATTGCGCTGAAAGACACGCAGGGCAAACTGCATCCTTGCCAAATAATTTCCAAAAAACCGCAATTCCGGATGGAATTATTCAAAGATGTGAATTACCACGAATACGATGTTCGCGTTGCTGCGGATGCACTTCCGGCAAACGGGTTCGCCATTTTTGATATCGTGCCGGATGTGGAAGCAGCGACTGAAACCGATCTTCGAGCCGGTGATAGATTTCTCGAAAATGCGTTTTACCGCATCGATGTGAACCCCAACGGCTCGTTCAATATTGTGGATAAACAATTCGGCGTAAACTATCCAAATTGTCATATTTTTGAAGATACGGAGGATACTGGCGACGAATACACCTATTCTTGGGCGGAGAACAGTCGAACGATTACCACGGAAAATTTTCAACCGGAAATCCGGCTGAAGGCATCCGGGGCGTTTTCTGCGACCATCGAAATTTCCGGTGATTTTTTGCTGCCGGCGAAACTGAGCAACGACCGCAAAATCCGCAGCAGCGAAATGGTGCAGTGTAAATTGCGCACGGAAATCACGCTTTTGGCAAACACCCGGCGCATCGAATGTCGCACTGAATTTGACAACGCTGTGGAAGATCACCGGCTGCGGGTGCTTTTCCCGAGCGGCAGCACTGCCAAAACCTGTTTTGCCGACGGCCATTTTGCGGTGATCGAACGACCGTGCTATTATCCGGGCAAACCGACGGCTGCGACGCGGTCGGAATATTATGCCACGCGCCACCAAAATACGTTCGTCAGTGTTGCGGATGAACAGTCCGGGCTGATGCTCGCCAATCGCGGTTTGCCGGAATACGAAATCATCGAGCAAAACGGAAAAGCGATGATTGCACTCACGCTATTGCGCTGTGTCGGGTGGTTGTCGCGCAACGATTTTATCACGCGTGTCATTCAGGCGGGACCCAAAATTGCCACGCCGGAAGCGCAATGTCCCGGCAGTCATGTGTTCGAATATGCGCTGATTCCGCACCAAAAATCATGGCGCACCAATGCCGTTTTTCATCAGGCGCACAATTTTGCAACGCAGGTTTTTGCCCAATCGTTCAGCGGAAATTTCCCCGAAGAATGGCAAAGCATTAGCTTGATTCACTTCGATCATCCCGAAATTTGCATCAGCGCAATGAAGATTGCCGATGATGGCAACGGCATCATCGTGCGGATTTACAATCCGGGCGATACCCAAATTTCTGCGACCGCGACCGCGTTTGCACCGATCCGAAAAGTGCAGTTAACCAATCTCAACGAAGAAACCGGGGAGCTCGTTTCACCGGACAACGAGACAACTTTTACGGTGAATTTGGGGAAATACGAGATCCGAACATACAAAATTGAGTTTTGATAACTATCTGATATTGCTGAAATTATAACCTATTCCACGGACTTGAGAGAGTGATGAAAAAAATTACAGGAACGTTTATCGACGAAATAACATTTGACATTCCCCCGCAAAACTGGGGCAAAAAAGAGTGGCAGCGGGAGTTTGAAATTTTCAATGAAATCGGTATCGATACGGCAATCATTATTCGCGGCGGCTACAAACGCCACAGCGTTTTTCCCTCCAAAATTGTCGGTGATACGCATACGACCGATCTCGCACGACTATTTTTGGATGCGGCGCATAAAAACGGCGTCAAACTCTATTTTGGCATTTTCGATACCGGCATTTTTGAACAGGGTAAATGGGATTTGTGGCGCGAAGAAGTCGCCGCCAACCAAAAATTTATTGCGGAAGTGCTGTCACGCTACGGCGATTCGCCCGCGTTTCACGGCTGGTATATTTCCCACGAAACCAGCGTTTTTGTGCCGGGCATCCGCGATTTTTATCACCACATCAGCAATCATATGAAAGACGTTACGCCGGAAAAACCGGTGCTGATTTCGCCATATTATTCGAGCGGTGTGGTGCATGCGGAAAACGAAATGGTGCGGAATATGGACGAATTTGCTGATGAATGGCGCAACATGCTCGGCAAAATTTCATCGATCGATATTTGCGCATTTCAGGATGGCACCTGCCGATTGGAGCAATTGCCGATGTATATGGAAACCATCAAAACCGTTTGCACGGAAGCCGGGATTGAGCTGTGGAACAACACCGAAACGTTTTCGCGCGATTTTCCGATCAAATTTCCGCCGACGGATTACCGGCGATTGCTGGAAAAATTGCGCATCACTTCACCATTTGTTGAAAAACAAATTACGTTTGAATTTTCCCATTTTATGAGCCCGCAGTCGGTGTGGCCGGCAGCGCGCAATTTATTTGATCGTTACGCCGAGGCATTATTGTGAACAGCAACCCGAAAATCGATGGTGCGAAATTGGCAGCCCAATATCGCAATGCATTGCTCAGCGATGTGATCCCGTTTTGGGAAAAATTTTCGATTGACCGGGAAATGGGCGGTTATTTTACCTGCCTCAATCGCGACGGCAGCGTGTTTGATACCGATAAATTTATCTGGCTACAAGCGCGGCAGGTCTGGCTGTTTTCGATGCTTTACAATCGTTTGGAACAGCGGGAGAGCTGGCTGGAAATCGCCAAAAACGGCGCAGAATTTCTCAAAAAATATGGGATGGATGACAACGGCAACTGGTATTTTTCGCTGACGCGCGACGGGAAACCACTGGTTCAGCCATACAATATTTTCTCCGATTGTTTTGCTGCGATGGCGTTCAGTCAATTTGCGCTGGCTGCAAATGATGAAAAAGCGAAAGATATCGCTGAACAGACTTTTCGCAATATTCTCCGGCGAACGGATAATCCCAAAGGCAAATACAATAAAATTGTGCCGGGCACGCGCCCGATGATCAATCTGGCGCTGCCGATGATTTTGGCAAATCTGACGATTGAACTGGCGTGGATGCTCGATAAACAAACCGTTGACGATGCCACAAACATGTGCATCGAACAGGTGCTCGGCAAATTTCTGCATCCGGAAAAAGGCATTTTGATGGAAAATGTATCGCCGGATGGCGAATTACTGGATTGTTTTGAGGGCAGGGTAGTGAATCCCGGGCATGGCATCGAGGCGATGTGGTTTTTGATGGATATCGCCGAACGTTCCGGCGATGCTTCGCTGATTGATCGCTGCATCACGGTTGTGTTAAATACGCTGGATTTTGGGTGGGATGCCGAAGTTGGCGGCATTTTCTATTTTTTGGATGTGCGCAACAATCCGCCGCAGCAGTTAGAGTGGGATCAAAAATTGTGGTGGGTGCATCTGGAAACGCTGGTTGCGCTGGCGATGGCATATCGGCTCACCGGACGTGCGGATTGTCTGGCGTGGTATCAACGCGTTCACGAATACAGCTGGCAGCATTTTCCCGATCCGCAATTTGGCGAATGGTTCGGCTATCTCAATCGTCGGGGCGAGCCGCTGCTGCAATTGAAAGGCGGCAAGTGGAAAGGCTGTTTTCATGTTCCGCGAGCGCTGTTTATGTGCATGCGGCAATTTGAATCCATTCGTTAAGTGGTTGTAAAATTTTGACTTGCTTTGTTAGCGAGATTATCGTTCGCAAACAATTGGCTTCACATTTCCTTCCGAAATACATTTTCGCAAATCTCTCTATTTCAAAATTTAACACACCGATTTTCCAATTCGTTGAATTTGTTTACAACGATCGTTGAATTTCTTTACAAAGCTAAGTCTTTTAATAACAATGCGTTGCGGCTTTGCTGTGTTTGCGGCGGCTATTGCGGTGTAAATTAATTCAACGATCGTTTTTTTACAGTTGATGATAATTTTTACATGATACCCATCTAAGTATAATAAAAACAATTACTTGATGGATTAGTAAATATTATGGCACAGGAATTGTCTTATACTTATGTGAAATGATTTACAATGTAATCAACTATAATTAAGGAGTTATATCATGGTCGTATTAATGGTTATTCTAACAATCGTGCTGGGCATTTCTGTTGATTATGTTATTCAACGCAGAAAACAAATCGGGCTTGCATCATCGCCGGCATTAGGCGTATCACCCATTTCCAGCACCCTTTCATTATTGCCAAAAGGCATCTTTTTACAACCGTCGATGACGTGGACAAAAATTCTGGACGATGGCGAAATTGCTGTTGGCATTCACCCGATTTTGATGGGTGTTGTCGGTGAACCGGATGCCATCGAACTGCACGAACCCGGATTGCAAATTGCAAAAGGGGAGGGGCTGATTAACATCCGCAAAGGGAACCATTCGCTGGTTCTCAAATCTCCGGTTGTCGGACAAATTATGGCGATCAATTCTTCAGTCGTCGAACATCCGACCTGGGAAAGCCTCAGCAAAAACTGGTTGTTTGTGTTGAAGCCGGAACAAATTGCCAACGAAATTCCGCAATGGCAGTTCGCTGAAAAAGCAGAAACCTGGACAAAAACAAAACTTCAACAGCTCAAAAATTTCTTTGCCGAACAAGTTCCGGATAACGGTCTCGGATTAACACTCGCCGATGGCGGGGATATTCCGGTCGGTGTTTTGGCACATTTTGATGAAAAAGTATGGAAAAAATTTGAAACGGAATTCTGCGAAACCGGCAGCTGATTATTGTCGCTTGCTGAATCCAAAACTGAACTGTTCGACGCAAAGAATTTGAAAAAGGAGAAAAAATGAGCTACGGAATGTTAATCGATACCACCCGGTGTATCGGCTGCGAAGCGTGCATGGATGCATGCCATGAAGTTCATAACCAACCGGATACTGAGAATTACGAATTATCAGCAACCAATTTTACAGTTGTCAAAACTAAAGCGATCAACGATGAAGAAATATATTTTCGCCAAATGTGCATGCACTGTGAAAACCCGAGTTGCGCATCTGTGTGTCCGGTTGGTGCACTTGAAAAAACAAAAGAAGGTCCAGTGACTTACGACCCCTCAAAATGCATGGGTTGCCGGTATTGCATGTTTGCCTGCCCGTTTGATGTGCCGAAATATCAATGGGATTCCCGCCAGCCGTTGGTTCAAAAATGTGATATGTGTTACGATCGCATTAAAGAAGGCAAACTGCCCGCATGCGCAGAAGCCTGCGAAGAAGGCGCAACCGTTTTTGGCGAACGGGATGAGCTGATCGGCATCGCCCGGCGCAGAATGCAGAACGACCCGGATAGTTACCATCCCTATATTTACGGCGTTACCGAAGCTGGTGGCACATCTGTGCTGATTTTGGCGGCATTCCCGCTGGATCAGATCGGTCTCAAATCGAAAAATTTCCAGCAAGCATTCCCGAAACTGACCTGGGAAGTGATGAAAGAAGTCCCGAATGTGGTGTCTTTTAGCGGTGTATTTATGTATGGGTTGTGGTGGATTATCAATCGCAGAATGACGCTGCAGAAGATACAAGTTGAAGAAAATCAAGCGGTTGCAGAGGAGGAAGCATAATGAAAACGAACTTCTTGAAATCACAGAAACCTTTCCGGTTTACTTTTTGGACAGCTATTTTTGGCATTTTGCTCATCCTCGGATTGTATGCCACATTCGTCCGGTTTTATTACGGATTAGGTGCGTCAACCAATTTGAGCGACAAATTCCCGTGGGGATTGTGGATCGGATTTGACGTGCTTTGCGGCGTCGGATTGGCTGCCGGCGGTTTCACGATGGCGGCGATGGTCTATATTTTCAACATCAAACGGCTAAAACCGATTGTCCGTCCGGCAATTTTGACCGCATTTTTGGGATATTTGCTGGTGATTGTCGCGCTGTTGTTCGACCTCGGTCAGCCGTTGCGCGTTTGGCATCCGCTGATCATGTGGAATCCCCATTCGGTGATGTTCGAAGTTGGCTGGTGCGTAACCTGTTACACCACTGTGCTGGCGCTGGAATTCAGTCCGGTGGTTTTCGAAAAATTGCGGATGGAAAAACCGCTGCGGTGGATCAAAAATATAACCGTTCCTTTGGTTATTTTGGGTGTGATTTTTTCAACACTACACCAATCTTCACTCGGTTCCCTGTTTTTGATCGTTCCCGAAAAATTATATCCGCTGTGGTATTCTTCATTGCTGCCCGTTCACTTCTTTGTAACGGCTGTCGCCGTCGGGTTTGCAATGGTAATTTTCGAATCATTTTTGAGCGCCAGAGCTTTCAACAAACAGTTGGAAAAACCGATTTTGATGGAAGTCGCACGCATTCTCGTATTCATTTTGGCAATCGCGTTGTTGATAAAAATTCAGGATATCACCCGGTTGGACAAATTGGGATATCTGTTTATTAACACCACAGAAACCTGGTTTTATTGGGCAGAAGTTGTCATCGGGCTGATCATTCCGATGATAATGCTGGCAATTCCTAAAATTCGCCGAAACGATCATGCATTGTTTGGTGGCGCTTTGATGGTGGTTATCGGATTCATCATGAGCCGGTTGAATGTTTCGATCACCGGAATGGAAGCTTATACGCAGGCAAATTATTTCCCGTCGTGGATGGAAGCCAGCGTTACGCTGATGATTGTCGCGATCGGCTTTGCGGCGTTCCGGTTTATCGCCAAAAACTTCCCGATATTTGAAGAAAGCGAACCACTGCCGGCCGTTGCGCAAAAAGTGATTCGGGTGAATGTTGTCAAAAAAGCAGACTTGACAAAAAAAGTTACCGCTTATTAAACGGGGTGTATCATGATTGCCAAAAAGAATGTCGTCGCGAATGATGAACGTTGCATCTGGATGACTGCCGGTGTTGTGAATTACAAATTATGCGAAATGCAATTTCAGTGCGAACATTGTGATTTTCACAAAGTCATGTGCGGCATTATGCCGCTCGAAGCCGAATCCATAGCCGTTACGGAACCGTGCGGATGCAACAGGATAGATGACCAGTTGGACGAAAATGAACCGGTTGTCCCGTTGATTCATCAATATTTGCGATCGCTTTTTGCAAATTACAGGATATATCTGGACCGTTATTATTTTGCCAATCATTTTTGGGGCAGACCGGTGGGTAACGGACAAATTGAGATCGGCATTAGTCCGCTAAGTTTCAAAATTCTTGCGCCGGTGGATCAGCTCATCCCGCCACAAACCGGGCAGATGTATCGCAATCATCAACTGATAGCGCTGCTGATCCGCAAAGGCAGAACCGTTCCGTTATATACGCCGTTCGAGGGTGTGGTCACGGCAGTCAATCCTGAATTGGCTGCCCGTGGTTTTGAGGAACTCATCAATCACGATGAACATTTGTTTGTGATGGACGCCGGAAAAAATTTCCATTTTCCCGAACAATATGGCAACACCCGCGGATTGGAATGGCATAAAGAAATGGTCGGTCACCTGAAACAAACACTTGCTAAAGAGCTGGAAAATATGGCTTTACAGCAGGTTGGCGTTACGATGGCGGACGGCGGCGAAGTTCAAACCGATCTGGAAAATGTCATCGGGAAAGCGGCGTTTGACGAGCTTGTAAAAGCACTATTTTAGAAAACCATTATGCGATCAGTGAATGTCAGCCTGCGGCGTGTATCCGGTTCAAAAACCGGTGAGCGTCGCAGGCTGTTTTTTTTTTACCAAAACCGAAAATTCAACGGCAATTGATACCCAAAATATTCTGGCACGCCGGGCAAAACTGCGCCTGTTTTATGTCGCTATCTTCCACATAAGTTGATGAAAACATCACACATTCAAAATTCTGGCAGTGCACCAAACCCATCGTATGCCCCAATTCGTGCAACGCCTCTTTGAGCGTCCGATCGTACAGCAGGGCATTATCTGCGGGTAGTCCGTAAAATTCGTTGCGCAGCCGGAAAGTAGAAATCAGCGCGCCCGGCCCGTTTAATTGAGCTTCGCCGAAAAGGAAGGTTAAAATGGGTACAAAAATATCGACATTAGTGATGCCCAAAATTTTGGCGCCATCCGGTGGCATGTTTTTGAGCAATTCCGCCAAAATTTGGGTGGAGTAATACTGCTGCCGGTCGGCAGAATAAAACGGTTTTAACGAAATTTCCAGCCGGTTGTGGGCAAATGCGTAGGGCACGCATCGCTGCAAATCGACCGCAAGCCTGTCCCAGTTTGGCGGAAAATGATTGTTGATAAATGTAAGATAAACCTTCACTTATCCCGGCTGATTTTATATTTTTTGAGCTTGTTATACAGCGTTACGCGATCGATGCCCAACACACCGGCAGCTTGTGTCACGTTTCCTGCTGCCTCGCCGAGCACTTTAATAATATGCTGTTTTTCCAGTTCTTCCAACGTTTGTGTTTCGCCGGAATCGTGGTTGGAATTATTCACTTGCAACGGCAAATCTTCCGCTGCGACCGCCGGTTTTTTGCCGACAACCATTGCCCGCTCGATGGCATTTTCCAATTCCCGAACATTTCCCGGCCACGGGTGGCGCAGTAAAATTGCCTCCGCTTCCGGCGAAATGCTCTTTTGCGGTCGTCCCATTGCCCGGGCATACTTCCCGATAAAATGACGCGCCAGCGGCAAAATATCCGCCCGACGTTCCCGCAACGGCGGAATGACGATGGTGAAAACGTTGATCCGGTAATACAAATCTTCCCGGAACAGACCTTCCTCCACCAGTTTTTCCAGATTTTTATTCGTGGCGAAAACCAGCCGGAAATCCACCTGAATTTCAGCCGTGCCGCCCAATCGGGTGAAGCGTTTGCTTTCGATGACGCGCAGCAAATCCACCTGCATTTTTGGCGAAATATCACCGATTTCATCCAGAAAAAGCGTGCCGCCGTGGGCCATTTCCAACCGCCCTTTCCGTCGATATTGCGCACCGGTGAACGCCCCTTTTTCGTGACCGAACAGCTCGCTCTCCAACAGTGTTTCCGGAATCGCGCCGCAGTTTACCGCAACAATCGGCAGATAGCGCCGTTTGCTGTGGCTGTGGATCGCCCGGGCAACCAGCTCCTTTCCGGTGCCGCTTTCGCCGCGAATCAGCACTGTGGAATCGGTTTCGGCAACGGTGTGTACCATTTCCATTACTTCACGGATTTTATCGCTTGTCCCGACAATTTCGTCCATCCCGCGAAGTTCGGTAATTTGATCTTTTAGCTGCACATTTTCGTCGCTCAAATCCTTTTGTTTGATGGCGTTTCGCACCAACCGGGAAAGATCGTCCGGGTCGAACGGTTTGGTGATGTAATCAAACGCACCCAGTTTCAGCGCTTCGACAGCGGTTTCCACCGAGGCGAATGCGGTCATAATAATCACGATGATATTAGGATCGATTTCGCGAATTTTTTTCTGCAGCGTGATGCCGTCCATTCCCGGCATTTTGATGTCCAGCAAAATAATGTCGAAGGTATTACCGTGCATTTTTTGCAACGCTATCTCACCGCTTTGCGCGGTTTCTACGTTAAATCCATCTTCGAGAAACCACTCGCCCAGCGAGTTGCACACCGATGGTTCATCATCAACGATGAGAATTTTGTAAGGCTTCATTTTTCCCCTCATGTCTCAACAACTGTGTTTGAAACCGATTTTTCCTGTTGCAACGGCAGCAATATCTGAAATATTGTACCGCCCGATAGTGGCGTTTCCACCCATATTTTTCCGCGATGGCGCTGCACGATGCCGTAAACCACAGCCAAACCCAGCCCCACGCCTTTGTTGTCATTTTTTGTGCTGAAAAACGGCTCGAAAATTTTATCCTTAATTTCATCGGGAATGCCGGGACCGCTATCGCGAACGGAAAGCAGAACATTTTCTTTCTGATTTGTTGCGGAGATGGTCAGTTTGCCACCGTGCGGCATCGCTTCGATGGCGTTCATCAGCAACGCAATCATCGCTTGCAACAATTGATCGAAATCGCAAACCAGCGTTCCCGGTTGAATGTCGATGTCAACAGAAGTGTCGATACCGGCAAGTTCTGTGTGGTGATGCACCAGGCTGACCGCTCGATCCACAATTTCCCGCAACCGGTTTTCCTGAAAATGTGCGGATGATCCGCGAGCAAACAGCAGCAAATTTTTTACGATGTTGCCGCAACGCAATCCTTCTGCGCGAATCAAATCCAGCCGTTCGATAATTTGTGTTTTTTCCGGTGCCTCGGGCATGGTGCGGTCCACTTTTCGCTGGAGCAATTTGGCGTAATTGACAATCCCGGAAATTGGGTTGTTGAGCTCATGCGCCACCGTTGCGGACATTTTTCCGAGTGACGTCATGCGTTCCACATGCAGCAATTCTTTGTGGATGCTTTCCAGCTCGGCGGCTTTATCCTGCACCCGTTCTTCCAGCGTTTCGGACCATTCTTTGAGTTCGCCGTAAGCTGTTTTCAGGTTTTCCGCCATGTAATTAAATGAATTGGCGAGATCGCCGAGCGTGTCTTTTCTATTCAGCTGAATGCGATAATCCATATCGCCGGTCGCGAGTTTTTCTGTGCCGATGCGCAGTTCGTGAATCGGGCGATAAATGACCCAGTAAACCGCCAACGCCACCATCGCGATGCTGATCAGTAAAATGGAAAATCCGATGGATAACGCCTCATTTTCGCCATCGGTAATTGCCTCGTCCATTTCTTTCATGGACATTTGCACGTCCATAATCCCCAGCACAACCTGGTCTTCATCGTGGGCGTGGCAATCGGCGTTGCTGCATTCCAAATCGTTATAAATGGGGATGATCAACCCCATAATCCGGTGCTGATCGTCCGGGCTTTGGAACACACGGGATTTCAGTTCGACCGGCAATTCCTTGAACGGCTCTTCCACAGAATGGCAGACAAAACAGGCTTCCGCCTTCATGTCAACCGCTTCGCCGATTTCCGAATCGATATTCGAAAACGAGATTTCACCTTCTTTATTGTAGATGCGAATATGTTCGATGCCCGGTTCATCGCCGATGGTTTTGATGGTCGCATCGAGGTCGTCGCGGGTGTTGAGGAGCATTAACCGATGGAGGGAATATTTGATCAGATCGCCGCTGCGATAGGCGCTGTGCTGAACCATTTCCTCAAATATATCCATTTGCAGGTTGTGGTTCAGCCGGGTATAAATGGCAAACAGCACACCGATGATCAGAAAAAAGACCAAAAATAGTTTGAAACTTAACGTGCGGACAAACAGTTTCAAATTCCGGTAGATGTGCTTTTTCATCACATAAATGTTTCTCGATGTTGTTTATTGGAAATTACGGAAACGTAAGCCAATAAACACGAATCAATTATTTTTCAACAGGGCTTTCAACTTCGCACCATTCTGCAAGTTGCGCAACCCATTCCGGGTGATCGTTCATGCAGGGAATCATGGTAAATTCTTCGCCGCCGGCATCCAGAAACGATTGTTTGACGCCAATGCCAATTTCTTCCAACGTTTCGAGGCAATCGGAAACAAACGCCGGGCACATCACCAGCAGTTTTTTGACGCCGTTTTCCGCCAGACGCAGCACTTCTTCCGCAGTTGCCGGTTGCAACCATGCGTCCATTCCCAATCGCGACTGGAACGCTACCGAATATTTTTCTTTGGGAATATTTGCCAATTTCACAAATTCTTCGGTGCTGCGGAATACCTGATGCCGGTAACAGGTCAAATGTGCCGGTGACGGCACTTCGCAACAATTGTCAACTTTAAAACAATGTTCGCCGGTGGGATCGGTTTTTTTGCAATGGCGTTCCGGCACGCCGTGATAACTGAACAACAGATAATCAAACTCTTTTTCCAGATATGCTTTGGCACTTTCGAACAGCGCGGAAATGTAACCCGGATGATCAAAAAACGGCGGTTGTTTGGTCAATTTGACGCCGGATTTCAATTTTTTCAGCACCCGTTCGGCTTCCACAACCACGGTTTCGTAAGTTGCCATTGCGTAATGCGGATACAGCGGAAACAGAAAAATTTCCTGCACACCCTGATTTATCAGCTTGCGAATGCCGCTTTCGATGGACGGGTTGCCATAGCGCATACCCAATTCGACGGGAATTTCCAGCTTTTCCTGCACGCCGTTGTGCAGGCGTTGGCTGAGCACAATCAGCGGTGAGCCTTCGTCCCACCAAATGGTTTGATATGCGTGCGCTGAATTTTTCGGGCGAAAGGGCAGAATGAACAGCTCCACAATCATTTTGCGAATGGGATACGGGGCATCGATGACACGCGCATCCATCAAAAATTCGCGCAGATACTTGCGAACATCCGCGACACTCGTCGAATCCGGCGAACCGAGATTCACCAACAATACGCCTCGTTTATTTTCTGAATATTTCATTCGAATATTTTCCTCATGTATTTGGAAAGCGATCTTTCATTTTTGAGACAATAAACCGGTCATTCCTGCGAAGGCAGGAATCTCCAAGCTATTTGCTCAGCTACACAATTACTCCTCACTTATTTCGAAATTGCTTTTTGCAAAGCGATAAAATTTGCCTCGATAGTTTTTTCGATATCGTCATCGCTGTGCGCTGCAGATACGAAAAATGCCTCAAATTGTGCAGGTGCAAAATATACGCCGTTTTGCAGCAGTGAATTAAAGTATTTACCGTATGCGGCTGTATCGGATTTCACTGCAGTTTCGTAATCGTGAACCGGTTCGGGGTAGAAAAACAAACAGCCCATCGACCCGCAACGGGATTGATAAAAATCGACACCCAGCTTTTCCATATTCTGGCGAACGCCGTTGGCCAGTTTTGCAGATTTGGTTTCCAGCGATTCGTAAAATCCCGGTTGGTCGATGAGTTTCAGCGTTTCCAAACCGGCGCGCATCGCCAATGGATTACCGGAAAGCGTGCCCGCCTGATACACCGGTCCGACCGGCGCGACCATTTCCATGATTTCCTTTTTACCGCCGTATGCGCCCACCGGCAGCCCGCCGCCGATAATTTTGCCGAGTGTCGTCATATCCGGCGTGACGCCATAACGTTCCTGAACGCCGCCGCGCGCAACCCGGAAACCGGTCATCACTTCGTCAAAAATCAGCACGATGCCGCTTTTGGTGCACACATCGCGCAATTGCTGCAGAAAATTGTCTTTCGGGAGCACCAGCCCCATATTTCCGGCAATCGGCTCGACGATAATTGCAGCAATTTCTGCGGGATTTTCATCGATCAATCGCTGAACTGATGTCATGCTGTTGAATTGCGCGATCAGCGTATCTGCCGCACTGCCGGGTGTTACGCCGGGACTGTTCGGCACGCCGAGCGTGGTTGCGCCGGAACCGGCCTGAATCAGAAAACTATCTGCATGCCCGTGATAACAACCGCTGAATTTGATAATTTTGTGACGTCCCGTGTAACCGCGCGCCAACCGTATGGCGCTCATTGTGGCTTCTGTGCCGGAGTTGACCATCCGCACCATTTCGATGGATGGCACCATGTCGATCACTTTTTCCGCCAAATCGATTTCAAGTTCAGTGGATGCGCCAAAACTGACCGCTTTTTGGGCGGTTTCGCGAATCGCGTCAATCACTTGCGGGTGGGAAAAACCCACGATCATCGGTCCCCAGGAGCCAACGTAATCGATGTATTTATTCCCATCCGCATCGAACAAATACGCACCTTCGGCGCGTTCGAAAAAGATGGGTTCGCCACCAACTGATTTGAACGCCCGAACCGGTGAATTCACACCGCCGGGCAATACTTTCGCGGCGCGTTGAAATAATAATTTGCTTTTTTCTGTGTTACGCATTTTCTCTCCAACCGAAATATAAACAGGTAGTTACTGTGATTCTATCGAAACGGTCGCGACCCGTCCGTTTTTTTACAAAAAATCAATCGAATTCAATTTTTTCAACCCAGCAGCTCAGCCGCTTCTTTTGCAAAATAGGTCAAAATGAGGTCTGCGCCGGCGCGTTTGATGGAGGTCAGCGATTCCAGCATTACGCGATCATGATCCAGCCAGCCGCGTTCGGCAGCCGCTTTAATCATCGCAAATTCGCCGGAAACCTGATACGCCGCAGTCGGCAAGCCGAACTCGGTTTTGATTCGCTGCAGAATATCGAGATAGGGCATCGCAGGTTTCACCATGATAATATCAGCGCCTTCTTCCACATCCAGCGCGGTTTCGCGAATCGCTTCGTTGCCATTTGCCGGGTCCATTTGGTAGCTGCTGCGATCGCCAAATTGCGGTGTCGATTCCGCAGCCTCGCGGAAGGGTCCGTAAAACCCGGACGCAAATTTTGCCGCGTAGCTCATAATGGGGATATTTTCAAAGCCTTCGCTGTCCAAACCTTCGCGAATTGCGCCGACCATTCCGTCCATCATTCCGGATGGCGCAACCATGTCCGCACCGCTTTTTGCCTGCACAACTACCTGTTTTTGCAGAAGTTCCAGCGTTGCGTCGTTATCAACTTCGTTGCCTTTCAGCGGACCGCAGTGACCGTGATCGGTGTATTCACAAAAGCACACATCGGTGATCAAATAGAGTTCCGGAACGGCTTCTTTCAGCGCAACCAACGCCCGGCAAATAATGCCGTTTTCGCTGGTGGCGTCGCTGCCGCAGGCATCTTTGTGTTCCGGAATCCCGAACAAAATGACCGATTGAATGCCCAAATCGCGAACGATTTTTGCTTCTTTCACCAAATGATCGATGGACATTTGGGCGTTGCCCGGCATGCTGCTGATCGGGTTGATTTTATCTTTTCCGGGAATCACAAACAGCGGATAAATAAAGTCGTTTGGCGTAACGATCGTTTCGCGAACCATGTTGCGAATTTGCGGGTTTTTGCGCAGACGGCGCATCCGGTAATATGGGGTAAACATGTTTGCTCCGTTAAATTTTCGAATATTTTTGTGGAACAATTTCTGTTGTTCCAGTGAAGCTCGAAGTAATTCAATTACGCGGTTTCGAGCGTAACTTTTTTGTTTTCAACTAAAAATCGGGCGATTGTTTCGCTCATGCCGTGCGCCTGTTTGACGCAATCGGCAACGGAAATGCCGCCGCGAAAATTACCGGAAATAAATATTCCCGGATTATTTTGCTCAAATGTTTCGATGTCGCGCATCAATTGCTGATGCCCGAGCCGGTATTGCGGAATCGCTTGTTGCCATTTGCGAATGACAACCACATCCGGTTTTTGGCTGATGCCCATTAATTCGCGGAGATCGTTTTGCACGAGTTCGCTCAACTGCTCGTCCGGCAATAGCGCGTTTTCCGGCTGTCGACTACCACCGACAAACGTGGTAAGCGCCGCGCCGCCATCGGGCATTCGCCCGGGAAAAATGCTGGAACTCCACAACGTTCCCAAAATCTGGCGTTGCTCTTTTTCCGGCACCAGAAAACCAAATCCGTCCAGCGGCACGCAATCCGGCTGTTTTTTGTAGCCGAAATAAACCATGCTCACCGGCGGATAATAAATATTTTCAAATTGCCCCTGCAACGGAAAATCGAATTCAAACGGCAGTTTTTCATACTGATGCGCCGGAACGGTCAGCAACAGCGAAGTTGCGGAAATATGCGATTCGCCGTCCGGCGATTGAACATCGATTTCAAATTGTCCGCCATCGCGGCGAATGCTCACGATAGTCGTTTCAGTGAAAATCTGCTTTGCCAACGATTTGCCGATGGCATCCGTCACCGTCTGCAAACCGTTTTGAAACGACAGCATTTTGGCGTGCGATTTGGCTTTTTCCGCAGATTTTTTGCGTTTTCGCGCACCCAAAATTGCGCCTTTGATGAGGCTGCCATATTCCTGTTCCAACTGGTGCAGCTTCGGAAATGCGCTTTTGATACACAGCGTTTCCGGCTTTCCGGCATAAACGCCTGCGACAAACGGGTTGATCGCGTAATCCAGAAATTCCTGCCCGAGTCTGCGCTGCACAAATGCGCCCAGCGATTCATCTTTTTCCGGTGGCGCCGGTTTGATAAACGGCTCTTTTAACAACCGCAATTTCGCGGATGCCGAAAATAAGCTGCTTTTGATAAACGCCGGCGGCGATGCCGGAAGTGCGTTTAGCTTGCCGTATCGCACAATATAGCGTTTGTTGGCGGTTTCTGTGGCGTATTGTAACTGCGATTGTATGTTCAGGTCGGCAAACAATTCGCCCAAAATCGGTGTGGTTTCCAGTGTGCTGTTCGGACCGTGTTCGATCAAAAATCCGTCGCGTTTTTCGCTGTGGATCGATCCGCCGATGCGGCTGTTTTTCTCCAAAACAACCACGCTTTTTCCGGATTTCGCAAGAAAATGCGCCGCGGTCAGACCGGAAATTCCGGCACCGATAATGGCAACGTCGGTTTTTATTTCAGATTTCATTTATGCCCCCAAAATTCGTAGCTACTCAACCCTTTATAAACCGCTGTTAATTCAAACCGTGCGGGAATAAATCGGTTTTTCGCGCTGGCGATCTTTTTCGAGATACGCGTCAAATTCCATCGCGATGTTGCGCACCACCAACCGTCCGGCATCGGAAATTTCGATACGATCAGGCAAAATTTCGACCAATCCATCCAGCACAAACGGTTCCAGTTTTGTTTCAAATCCCGCAAAATATTCGTCAAAATTGATGCTAAATCGTCGGGTTACTTCTTCTTTCAATACGCGATTGTTGCACATAATTTCGGTAATCACAAACTGGCGAATTTTGTCATCTTTCGTTAATTGGTAGCCTACCATTGTCGGCAGTTGCCCGTTGTCCAACATCGTTTCGTATTCTTTGGTGGTTTTCACATTTTGGGCATACACATAATCCAACTGGCTGATGGCGGTGATGCCCATTGCGTAAACTTCCGCACCGGCGCGGGTGCTGTATCCCTGAAAATTGCGATACAACGTTTTCTCCGCCAACGCTTTGGTCAGTTCGTCGTCCGGTTTGGCAAAGTGATCCATTCCGATATAAACGTAGCCAGCTTCGGTGAGCCGTTCGATCACCAGTTTCAGAATAGCGAGTCGCTCAGTGGTGTCCGGCATAGCTTCCTCTGGAATGATCTGCTGGTGTTTTTTCAACCACGGCACATGCGCATAGTTAAAAATTGCCAGCCGGTCCGGTGAAAGTTCAATCACGCGATCGAGCGTTTTTTTGTAAGATTCCACGGTTTGATACGGCAATCCGTAAATCAAATCCACGTTCACGGAATCAAAATCGAGCCGACGGCTTTCGTCGATCACAAATTGGTTTTGCTCGTCCGTTTGGATGCGGTTGATGGTTTCCTGCACCTGCACATTAAAATCCTGTACACCAAAACTCACTCGATTGAAACCCAAACGCCGCAGGGTCGATAAATGGTAGTTTTTAATGGTTCGCGGATCAATTTCGATACTGATTTCCGCATCGTTCGCAAAGTTGAAATGGGCTTTAATGTAGCTGAAAATATCCGTGATTTGCGCCGGTGTGAGGTATGTCGGCGTGCCCCCGCCCCAGTGCAATTGCACAACTTTCCGGTGGGGATTGATTTTCGCACTCACCAGATCAATCTCTTTTTTGAGATAGTCCAGATAGCGCTCAATCCGTTTCGGATTGTGGGTAATGATCACGTTGCAACCGCAGAAATAACAAAGGGTTCGGCAAAACGGAAAATGGAAATAAAGCGACAAATCCGGTGCATTTTTGCTGACGTTGGTCACCTCAATTTCCTGTAAAAAATGTTCCGGCGTAAAGCCTTCGTGGAAGTGCGGCGCGGTCGGGTAGCTGGTGTAGCGCGGTCCCGGCTGGTTGTATTTTTTTAACAAATCTGAATCGACGGATACTTTATAATTTTGCTTCATCTTATTAACCCAATGGTTTAAGATTGATGATAAATAACGCTTTCTTCTTTTACGGCGTTGATGAATTCGCGGGCGTGTTCGACCGGAATATCCGGTAAGATGCCGTGTCCCAAATTGGCGATGTGCCCGTTTGCAGAGCCGTTTTCCGCCAACATTTTTTTGACGAATTGACGAATGTTTTGCGGCGAAGCATACAACGCAGTTGGATCGAGATTGCCCTGCAGCGCAACGCGATTGCCGAGCGTTTTTCGTGCGGTGCTCAGGTTTATCGTCCAGTCCAGCCCCACAACATCGGCGCCGCTTTCGCCCACTTTATCCAGCCAGCTCATTGCGCCTTTGGCAAAATAAATAATTGGCACGCCCTGCTGGCGAATCGCTGCAATAATCCGTTTAACATATACAAGCGCAAATTCGTTGAAACCGTCTTCGTCCAAAATGCCGGCCCACGAATCGAAAATCTGGATGGCTTGCGCACCGGCGGTAACTTTTGCACGGCAATAATCGATCACCGCATCGGAAATTGCGTGGAGCAATTTGTGCAGCAAATCGGGTCGCGCATATCGCCATTCTTTAATATGTTTGAAATTTTTGGAGCCGCTGCCCTCAATCATGTAAGTTGCCAACGTCCACGGTGCGCCGCTGAATCCGATCAACGGCACTTTGCCGTCGAGTGTGTTTCGCACCAGTTTGATCGCGTCCATCACGAAATCCAGTTCGGCTGCCGCGTCAATATTGTGCAATCTGGACAGATCTTTTTCGCTGCGGATAGGCGAGGGGAATACCGGTCCGCGCCCTTCATGAAATTGCAATTCCATTCCCATCGCTTCGGGAATCACCAAAATATCGGAAAACAAAATGGCGGCATCCACTCCAATAATATCAACCGGCTGCAAAGTTACTTCCGCAGCCAATTCAGGTGTTTTATACATTGTTATAAAATCGTGATTCGCCCGCACCGCGCGGTATTCCGGAAGATAGCGACCAGCTTGCCGCATCATCCAGACCGGTGTGCGTGCAACCGGTTTCCGAAAACAGGCGTCTATAAACAGGTGGTTGTTTTGTTCACTCATCGGCTCTGTATATCCTTGCTTTATTTTTAGTGGTTCGATAAATGTTCAAGTTTGCTCGATTGTTCAAAATAATCGATGGTCGATTTACACAATTCTTCCGGCGAAACGATGTCGGGAATAATCTGCGGATCGATGCCGTTTTCCCGAAGATGCATGGCTGTAGTTTCACCGAAAACGGCGATTGCAGTTGAAGGCAACAGATCGTTTCCGGCAATTATTTGTCGGAAATAATCAAACGACGTCGGGCTGCTGAATACAAAAACATCGAATTTTCCGGTGAGAATTTCCGCCAAAATATCGCTGTCAAAGCGTTCGTTTGCGATGGTTTGATACAGCGGAACGCGTTGCAAAATAACATTTACGGGAATTTCGGGTGCAATATTTTCCAGCGATTGAACGCTGGTTACATGCATCAATTGAACGGTTTCTTCCGGGTGAATTTTGGAAATATGGCTCAGCAACGATTGCAAATTGGCCGCTTTCGCGTAAATTTCAGCGTCCGGTACCAATTCGATCAGCCGCTTCGCCGCTTTTACGCCGACGGTTCCAACCAGAATTTTCGATAAAATTGCCAGATCAATCTGCTGCTTTTCCAGTGCAGTCACCAGCGCATCAACCCCGTTTTGGCTGCTGAGCAGCAGCCAGTCGAATGTGTCAATTTCGCTGATAATTTCTGAAATATGCTGTTCCTTCGGATCGGCGAATTCGATACGATACGGTTCGAAAAATGCCACATTTGCACCGGCAGATCGAAACGCGGTTTCGAAAGCTGCGCTGGCATTTTGCGGTCGGCTGAACAGCACATTTTTTCCGTTCAGCGCACTCATTTCGACTGCGCCTCGTTTTTGCTGATTTCTGCCAAAATTTCACCGGCACCCATTTTCAGCAATTCTTTTGCCAGCGTAAATCCGGTATGTTCTGCATTTGTGATAGATGCGTCCATTTCTGTGCGCAGCAACCGGCTGCCATCCAAACTGGCAACGCATCCGCTGATGTGCAATTGCTGGCCGGAAACCTGCGCAAATGCGCCGATCGGCACATGACAGCCGCCTTCCAGCGTGCGCAACATGGCACGTTCAGCAGTCGCGGCAATTTCGGATGGCCGGTGATTGATATTGCGAATAATTTCCAAAATCCGGCTATCGTTTTCCCGGCAAACCACGGCAAAACTGCCCTGCCCGACTGCCGGTAACATGACGTCCATCGAAATTTTTTCGCTGATGCGATCCGCCCAGCCGAGCCGCTCGATGCCGGCAACTGCCAAAATCATCCCGTCCCAATTACTGTCGTCAAATTTGCGGAAACGGGTGTTCAGGTTGCCGCGAATATCGACCATTTTGAAATCGCGGCGATAGTTGAGCAACTGCGCTTTCCGGCGTAAACTGCCCGTCGCGATAACCGCGTTTTCCGGTAATTCCGCCAAATTTTTCCCATGTTTCGAGATGAACGCATCGCGGACATCCCATCGTTCGGTGATTGCGCCAATGGTCAATCCATCGGGTAGAATTGTTGGCAAATCCTTTAAGCTGTGGACTGCCAAATCAATTCTGTTTTGCAATAGTGCAACGTCTAATTCCTTTGTAAATAATCCCTTATCGCCAATGTCCGAGAGTGGGATGTCCAGGATGCGATCACCAATTGTTTTCACTTCTTCGGTTTCAAACTGCAATTCCGGCAGATGATGTTGCAAATGAGATTTTACCCATTCCGTTTGCCAGAGTGCCAATTGGCTGTCGCGTGTGCCAATGATAATATTATTGTTCATAGTGTTCGTCCGTTAAATCAAACATTTCCCGCACCACGTTTATCCGCTGCTGGCTTTCCTGCGTGCCGTTGCCATATCGGCGCAACTGCGATAGCGGCAGGTGCAAAATTTTGTTCATCAATCCACGGGTTGCCTGCTCGATCATTTCCAATTCCTGCGGTGATGAACGGTGTTGGTATTTTTTTAATTCGACATCGCGGATTTCTTCGAGCTTTTTCCGGAGACAAACGATGGTCGGTGTTAAATTCAACGATTGCCGCCACTGGCGGAATTTCAGCATTTCCTGATGGATGATTCGCTGGGCTGCCTGCACTTCCTGCTGACGTCGGCTGAGGTTGCCTTCCACAATTTTCTGCAGCGAATCCATATCGTTCAAAAAGATATTTTCGTATTGCTTAATTTCGGGATCGAAATTTCGCGGAACCGCTATGTCTATCATAAACAATGGTTTGGGTGATCGGCAGGGGAGAATCTTTTTGAAATCATTTTTCGTCAGCACAAATTCGGGTGCGTAAGTGGCGCCGATAACCAGATCAATTTGCGGCAGCAATTCCTTCATCAATGGAAACGGAAACGCCTGGCCGTCCAGCTCTTTTGCCAAATTGTGGGCTTTTTCGAATGTGCGATTAGCGATAAAAATTTTGCCGACACCCTTCTTTTTGAGATGGCGGGCAGCCAATTGTCCGGTTTCGCCACTGCCGATCAGCAATACCTGCTGTTTGCCGAGATCGCGGAAAATTTTCTGCGAAAGCTCAACTGCGGCATATGCGACACTGACGGCGCCGGAGGCAATTTCTGTTTCGGTGCGCACCCGTTTGGCGGTTTGCAGCGCAGAATCAAAAAATCGCTGTAATTGCGTGCTGATCGTGCCGGTTTCTGAGGCGATCCGGAATGCATCTTTCACCTGACCGGTGATTTGCGGTTCGCCCAAAATCATCGAGTTCAGCCCGGATGTTACGGCGAACAAATGTTGCACGGCATCTTCGCCCCGCAAAAAATAGAAATGCTCAAAATCTGCATCGCTGATGCCGTCGCGCAACCCGGTGAGCAGGCTTTTCAACCGAAACGGGACATCTTCGGTGGACGGCGCAGCAACGTAAATCTCGCTGCGGTTGCAGGTCGAAAGGATGCATGCTTCCGAAAATTCCAGTTTTGTCACCAGTTGAATGAGAATATCCGGGATTTCGCTTTCGTTAAACGCGACTTTTTCCCGCAGTTCAACCGGTGCAACTTTGTGGTTCAGTCCAAAAATAAAAATGTCAAATTCGCTCATACCGATTTATCCGAATTGGTGAAAACTATCCACAATCATTTTGATGAACACCATCGAAAGAATGATGAACAAAAACCCGCCAATGGAGGCGTAGGCAAGCCATTTTCCCGTCCAGCTGCCAATTTTTTTGCCGTAGAGAACCGTTCCGAAAATCAACCAGATGCCATATGAAGTAATCACTTTCGGGTCGAAATGGGACAGTTCGGGAAATTCATATTTGCGCCACATCATGCCCAAAAAAATGGTGATCGTGAAGAAAATAAAGCCGATAAACGCCGATCGCATGCTCATTTCGAGCAGCTCTTCGAGCGATGGCATTTTGCGGTAAATGACGCTGAATTGGGCACTTTTGAGGTCGTAAAACAACATTAAATACATCACGCTGTATGCAGCGGAAACAAACAATGCGGAATATCCCAAAATGACCGTTGAAGTGTGTAAAATGAACATCGGGCTTCTCAGGATTTCCGGAATTTCCGGATCGAAAGTGATAAAAATGGAGGACAGTAATTGCAGGAAACAGACCACAATTAAAATGAAAAATCCGGTGGATTGTATTTTTAAGCGATGTTGGAGATACACATAAGTTGCGGCGACGGCAAATGCCAGAACGCTGGACATTTCGAAAATATCGGCTGATGGGAAATAGCCGAATTTATATCCGCGTAACACCAGAATAATCAAATGGATAGTAACGGTTCCGGTGAGCAATTTGCTCATGTATTTACTGGATGTTCGATCGGAACGGAAGAAAAATAATCCATACATAATTGTAACCGTGATATACGAAACCGGCAGGATTATATTCAATGCGTAAATCAGTGCTTCCATCTTTTTTCCATCTGCTCTGCTTATGTGAAAGATTTACTTATCCATTTCGAAATAGGACGGATATATGACAAATCATGTGCCAAAGTGATAATTGGTCCTGTTTTTGGGCGAAACAGGCAAAAAGAATGATTTTGGGCGGTAAAAATCCAAATTCTGGCAAACAAAAAAGCGTTATGAGCGATTTGCAAAAACCGACCTTTTTTGTCCATGTTTCAGTATGAAACCGGATTTTTCATTTTGAAATAAAGCGGGAAGGGGAGGATTGACCAAAAAAAAGAGCGAAACGATTTCAATCGCTTCGCTCTGCATTAGACTAAATTTCTATGTGGTTTTACCGTGCCCGAACTTTGTCGAGAAGGTCATTGGCGCTGATGTAAACCGCAGGAATGAGCACCAGCGTAATCAGGGTCGAAACTGTCAGCCCGCCGATAACCGCGCGCGCCAGAGCAGCCTGAATTTCACCGCCGGCGCCGGTGCCGAATGCCAGCGGGAGCATTCCGAGAACTGTGGTGCAGGTGGTCATCAAAATGGGACGGAGCCGTAATCGTCCGGATTGCATCACAGCTTCCATCACGCCTAAATTTTGCTCCCTGCGCATCAGGTTAATGTAGTCAACCAACACAATGGCGTTGTTTACTACAATGCCAATCAACATCACAATTCCCATCAAGCTTTGGATATTCAACGATGTGCCGGTAATTAACAGCGCCGGAACCACCCCGATAATCGCCATTGGAACGGCAACCATCACTATCAGCGGATCTAAAAATCGTTCGAATTGCGCTGCCATCACCATATAAATCAGCACCAGCGCCATCAGGATGGAAAGCGTAAAATCGCCCTGTGCTTTTTGCTGTTCTTCAAATTCGCCACCGAAAACCAGCGAAAAACCGCCGGGCAGGGTCACATTCCGGAGGCGTTCCTGAACTTTCAGGATCACATCGCCGAGCGCCGCGCCGCTTTGCAGATTGGCGGAAATATAGGTTACCCGCTGTCCGTCGATACGTTCGATAGATGTTGGCGTGCGACGCCGTTCTTTCCGCACAACCGACGAAACGGGCATAATTTCGCCATTATTGGTGCGCAGCGAAACGTTGCCCAAATCCAGCGAACTCAACCGGTCTTCCGGCTGTAACCGGACAACAATCGGAAATTCTTCGCCACCTTCGCGGTAAACACCGGCGCGGCTGCCGCCGACGTTGGTTTGGATGACTTCCGCCACATCTCTCACGGAAAGCCCGAGATCGGCAATTTTTTCGCGGTCAACAATCAGGTTTTGCTCCGGACGTCCTTCGCGGCGGCTGATGCGCACGTCTTTAATTTCCGGCACCTGTTCCATAATTTGTTTGATGTTCAGCGCCAGCTGATCTGCCAGAGCCAGATCGTATCCGCGCAACTCCAGTTGAACCGCCTGACCGCCGGCGGAACCGAACAATCGCCGCAGCATCCACAATCCGGACTGTGCTTCTACCTGCACTTCTGCGCCGGGAATTTTACCTTCCACATTCCGGCGAATCTGGTCGGCTAATTCAAAGCTGTCGATGGTTCGTTCATCTGCGCCCAAAAGTGACAGTTCAACTTCCGCATCGCCGGGACGAATTTCGATGGTTAAATGGCGCACCTGATCCATCGGCGTGGATTCTCGAACGATGCGTTCCAGCTCATACAAATATTCATTTACCACGGCAATATTGGTGCCCTGCGCCATTTCGAGATCAACATCAATTTCATCCGCATCCGTTTGCGGTGCGAGTTCAACCGGAATAAGCGGCCACAAAAACAATGTAACCAACAACATTGCTGAAGTTATGCCGAAAACCGTTTTCCGCCGGTGAATGGCTTTGTTGAGCAGTTTGGCATAAGAATCTTCGAGCCGGTCCAGCCATTGTCCGATTCGCGATTTTAAGTTTGTCCCGCGATGATCGCCGGATTTGATAGTGAGATAGCGGCTCCCGAGCATCGGCACCAGCGTTAGCGCAACCAGCAGCGAGCAGAACAGCGCAAAAACGACAACCAGCGCCAGCTCTTTAAACAGCATTCCCGAAATGGTTTGCATAAACACAATCGGCAGGAAAATGACCATCGTGGTTAGGGTCGATGCAACAATTGCCCCGGAAACCTGTCGTGTGCCGATGAGGGCACTTTCCTCCAACGGTTTATCGTTTTCACGTTGTCGCACAATATTTTCCAGCACCACTATGGCGTTGTCAACAATCAACCCGATGCCCAATGCCAGTCCGCCGAAGCTCATTTGGTTGAGCGTCAGTCCGTTGAAAAAGAGCAAGCCAAAGGTTGCAATAATCGAAATCGGGATCGACAGCGCAATAATAAACGTGGTCGAACCGTTTCGCAGAAAAAAATACAGAATTAAAATAGCCAGCAAACCGCCCCAAATGGCTGATTGCTGAACGTTGTTTATCGAATTTTGGATAAAATCGCTTTGGTCGATGACCATCATCAGTTCGATATCGTCGCGTTCGCGATTGATTTCCGTCATTACGCGACGGGCATTTTCGGCAACCTCGACGGTATTGGCGCCGGATTGTTTACGAATGCCCATCCGGACCATCGGTTGTCCGTCAATTTGGACGAGGCGATTGAGGTCCTGATAACCGTCCACTACTTCCGCAACATCGCGGATGCGGATCGGTCTGCCATCGACCAAGGTGATAATTGTGTTGGCAATTTCTTCGACAGACTGGAATTCGCCGCGAGTGCGCACGTATAAATCGCTGACGCCTTCGCGCAAATCGCCGCCGGGTAACGTAACATTTTCCCGCAGCAATGCCTGCTGAATATCCGTTGCCGAAAGCTGGCTGGATGCCAGCCGGTCGCGTTTCAGCCGAACCTGAATTTCGCGGTAAACGCCGCCCCACACATCAACGGAACCGGCGCCGGGAATTTGCTCAAACCGTTGGGAAATCTCGCGTTCGAGAATCCGGGTGAGCTCTTCCATATCGCGGCTCGATTTTGCGCCCAAAATAACCACGGGAAAATTATCCGGGTCAAATTTCCAGAGCCGTGGTGATTCCACCTCCGGTGGAAAATCATCGCGAATCCGGTCAATTGCCGCTCTCACGTCGTTTGCGGCTTCGTCGATGTTGGTTCCCTGGGTAAATTCCAGCGTTACCCGGCTTTGCCCTTCTTCCGATTGCGATCGCACAACCTCAACATTCGGAACGCCGGCAACGGCATTTTCAACGCGATCGGTGATGATCGTTTCAATTTCCTCAGGTCCCACATTCGGATAATTGGTCCGCACGGTTAGCTGCGGATATTCGATCTTTGGCAGCAAATCGACCGGTAAAAAACGAAATCCCATCACACCCAAAACAATGACAATCAAAAATACCATCGTTGTGGCGATCGGGCGTTTGACAGCTGTATTTGTAATATTCATAATTTATGGTGATGTATGGGTTTGTCCACTGATTGATGCGGTATCGGTTTCCGCACTTTTTTTACGATTGATAACATCTTCCATCAAATCCTGACGCTGGATGTGCTGCAATTTTGCAACCCACTGCCAATCGACCGGACGAACGCGGGCGACGCCGGAATTGCCGGCCAACAAATTTTGTCCCATGGTGATCACCCAGTTACCCGGATCAACGCCGCGAATCCCTGCTTCCATTCGCCCTTTGGCAACCACTTCCACCGGAACAAACTGGAAATCCACCGGATCGGTTAGCGGAATTTCCTGACGATTTTTTATTTCGCCCACGTTTTCGGGTGTGCGATCCAGTTTAGTACGGCTAACGTAAACGCCGGTTTCGCCGGTAGCCGGATTTTCGTAAAGCGCGCTCAACGGAATCAGCGTCGCCTGATCGCTTTCACCGTAAAAAATATCGACGGTTACGAACATGCCCGGTTTTAATTGTCCGTCGGGATTGGCGATATCGATTTCCGCCTCGGTGGTGTGCGAAACGGGGTGCAAAAACGGTGAAATGCGCGATAATTTTGCAGCCATCAACCCGTCTGCAGAGGAACTCTGGTTGTCGATTTCGGCGCGTTGACCTTCTTCGATATAATTGAGCATATGATCTGTCAGCACCATTTCCACCAAAACATTATCCAACTCACCAACCGTAAACAATCGATTGCTGCCGGATACGAGCATGCCGATTTCCGCGTTTCTGTTGCCGACGCGACCACTAACCGGCGATCGAATAACGGTTTGCGACAACGATTCTTCACGTTCCTGCACGGTTGCTTTCGCTTGTGCCACCCGCGCATTTGCAAGTTGCAGATCCGCTTCCGCAGAGATCGACTGGGTCTGGATTTGCTCCATTTCCGCAGTGCTGATCAACCCCTGATTTGCCAGCGATGTTGATCGAGTGAGCTCCGATTGTATTTCGTTGAGTCGCGCCTCAGCCTGACGGGCTTGCGCAACGGCAATCTGATATCCGGCTTTGGCTTGCTGCAGGCGTTCGCGGAATTCTTTATCGCGCAGGCGAATGAGCGGTTGTCCGCGCTTAACTGTGTCGCCGTTTTTCACCAGCACGTCGACAACCACTGCGTTAATTTCGGGATAAATGGAAACCTGGTTTTTCGCTTTCACAACACCGTTAAGCCGTTGGATTAACGGCAGCGATCCGGTTTTGCTTTGCACCGCTTCCACAGCGGGAACAACAAGGCTGGTGGCTTTTTCCGGAGAGCCGGATTGCCCGGAACAACCGGTGAAAAACAGAGCGGCTATTGCCAACATCATCACTGTGATTAACGTTTTTAGCATTTGGGGAAAAATTGCTCGATGTATTGTCATTCCATATCTCTGATTGAATTATTGGGTAATGCGTTTACACAACGCAATGTTTGTTTGCTACTCGTTTGAGACGCTCCGGTTCCGGAAAATCGTTACAATGCTTTGGGAATCGCCAAATTGAATTCCCCGAAATATTACAAAATCAATACTGATTTTGCTAAATATCTGGATGAAATTCAACACCTTTCGAAAGTATTATCGAACTTGTGTGATTTTGGTAAAAATGCCAACTACATCGTGATCCGGAGAAACAGATGAGGATATTTTTTTCCCGGATAGTAAAACGAACTCTGTTTGTGTAATCAATAATTATATTATGAAAATCCCTTGGTTTCTGATGCAATTGCTTTGACTTTCGGTTAATTATGAAACCTGAAAAAATGATTGGTTTAGTCCGTTTCTGATACGCTTATAACTTTAACTGGAATGATTCACCAATATTTTTCCTAAAGCATCGCGAACCGCCTCCGATTATCACTGTTAAATCACATAAAACAATCATTTACAGGAATTAGGAGGAATTTATTATGGCATTTGAGAATCGCGTTTCTATCGAGATTGCGGCTGAGGACAAGCTGGCTATTGAAGATGCGCTGAACACCCTAAAAACCAAACTGCTGCCATACCTGCATTCGCTGACAGCGCAGGATCGCCGGGAGTTGCCCAAGATGAATGACGGTACATCGCCGTTTGTGCAAAAGTCTTTGGAATATGCCCAGGCGAACACATCTCTGCTGCCGGCATTTGTGGATTTAAATGAGTTGAAGAAAGATGTGGATGCGGTAACCGAATTAACCCAATTTCTGCGGAAAGTGGAAGAACTGCAGCATTTGCTGGATGATACGGTCGTATTAGCCGGCAGTGAAGCGTATCAGGCGTCTCTGGCGTTTTATAACTCCGTAAAGCTGGGTGCACGAATGAACGTTCCGGGTGCCCAGAATATTTATCAGGATTTGAAGCAGCGCTTTGCCAAATCCCCCAGAGTTGTGGAGCCGGAAACACCGGGTGAGTAGGTATTGGTATTAAAAAATTTTTACAAACAATAAAGCCTCGGCAGATTTGTCGGGGCTTTATTGTTTATTCTTGAAGGTGCTGAACAAAACATTCTTGTTTTTAGCTTACCAAATAATCATTTATTATTATAAATTCCATTATTACATTCTATGACGACTTTCATAAATTGTCTTAAATCAATTACAAGAAATATTCCATATCTGATCAGGATAATATGACGAAATTGTTGGCGTTACTAAATTTTCTAGTAAAGATTAAGCCATATTTAAATGAATGGTGGTCGTCATGGAGATTATCGTATTTTTCAGATGAAGATTTTCAAAATGCAACCAAATATTATGTCAAACCACACTGCCAAAAAATCGATCCAGCGACAATTATTGATTCTCAAAACGCTAAGATTAAACGCTATGATTTATTTGAGACAATTAATTATTTGTTGGAACAACCTGATAAATACAAATACATAATGATATTTGGTGAAACCGGTACTGGAAAAACCTCATTTTTATTGAATTTTTACTACGAATATAAATCTCTAAAGTTATTTAAACGCACTCGGATAAAAGTAATCCCACTGGGTTTCGTAAAAAATTTAAGTGAGGTAATTAATAAAATTGGTAACAAAAGCAATACTGTATTATGTCTTGATGCCCTTGACGAGGACACTCTAATGCATGACAGTGCTGATTCAAATAAATACCAAGAAAGAATATGGGAAATTTGTCAACAAACATATGAATTTAGAAATGTCATTATTACATGCAGAAGTCAATTTTTCCCTAAAGATGTCATCACAAAGCTATCTACAAATATTAACAAGCCTGGTTCAGTAGGGATGGGTGAGAGCGGTGAATATACATTTAAAAAGCTTTATATTTCATACTTTAACAATTCACAAATACGCGAATACTTAAAAAAACGATTTCCAGATGACCTAGAAAAATTCCAGAAAAGCTTAAATAAGGCTAATGATTTGGTTGGGCGAATTCCAGAATTAACCATGCGTCCAATGATTTTGGCATATATTGATGATTTACTTAATAAAAATATTGACTATACATATCAAATATATGAATCTATAGTAGATGCATGGATCAACCGTGAAAAGTATTGGGAAAACAAGGATTTAAGAAGGTTTTCAGAACAGCTCGCGGTTCATATCTATACTCAAAGCGTAAAGACGCATGGCGTTGCTGCTATACCATTATATGAATTGCAGCAATTTGAGAATGGCGATAAAATAAAACGTTGGAAAATTTCTGGTCGTTCTTTGCTGAATCATGATGCCGAGGGTAATTACAAATTTGCCCATCGTTCTATCATGGAATTTTTGTTTGTAACGCGATTTCTAAAAATGGTTCCCAAAGATCGCGAGGAACTTCCATGGACAAAAGTGATGGTCAATTTTTTGTCAGAAATATTGATAAATAATCAATACAGGGGTGAATTAAACAAGTTGAATTGCGAAAAAATTGACCTGAATGCTTTATTATTATTCGAGAAATATAAACCAATACAATTACGGAGAGAGCCAAAAACTATTTCAGATAAAGATGCAAAGAGGATGATTTTGATTAATGAATTTTTTGATGAAAATCTAAATCCCAAGGGCAAAAGTCTTAAACATCGGTTTATACCTTATGGCGAAAAAAACAAAAGTATTTTTGATTTAGCGACGGGTTTGATTTGGCAACAGTCAGGTTCTATGGATGAATTAACATGGCAAAAAGCACACCAATATATTCAAGAAATAAATAAAAATCATACTGCAGGTTCAAATATTTGGCGACTTCCAACACTTGATGAAGCAATGTCATTAATGGAAGCAGTAAGGAAGAAAGAGCAGTTATATATTGATCCGGTTTTTGATACAACCCAAAGCTGGATTTGGACAGGAGATTTAAATTCTGATTCTGTTGCATGGAATGTTAGATATAGTGATGGCATATGTGATAAAAACTACATATTGAATAGCAACTTTGTGCGTGCTGTTCGTTCAGCTAAATCTAATTGAACACAAGTGCTAACTCATCAAAGAGCGGCGGATTGCCAAAATCGTGGAATATTCATCTGAATAGGATTCTTGATAATTGAGGCTCGAATGAATACAGCTAAAGAAAGCTTTATAAAAACCTACTCAACCCCGATCAGTTCACGCTGGTTAACCTATTTGCGATTTTCGGGTGGTTGTTGCTGTTGTTCCACTTTTTTCAACCTACCCTTAATGACCGCCATCGCCATCAGTGTGGGAATACTTCTCGGGGTTATTCTGATGATTGTTGCTGCATGGCAATGGAATCAATGGCGCAAGGAAAAAGTGTTGGAACAGAACCTGCCGACATTTTACCCAAAAGCCGTGATCCGTTTTTCAACGCAGTATTACCTCCGCCCATATTGTTCGGAAAAGGATCCCTCTGATCTTGATGCCAAGGGATTAAAAAATCATCCCAAAACAAAGGTATTCAAAACCTTTGACCACTATTTGTCCGGTGATACCGTCGATCGCTTCATTACCCTGTTGGGTGGCTCAGGGACCGGCAAAACCTCCTTTGTGCTAAATTACTTTGCATTAAACCAGCGACGGCTTCGCAAGCAAGGGCGAACAATGAAAGTCATACCGCTTGGGACCCCTGACGTCGATGCCCAAATTGCCGAAATAGAAAACAAGAAATTAACAATACTGTTTTTGGATGGGTTTGATGAAAACGTTGATGCGTTTAAAAGACCCGTAGAGAGGCTGATGGAACTTTGGAAGCAATGCGAGGAATTTAACAAAGTTATCATTACCAGCCGCACACAGTTTTTACCGAAGACAAGAACATCCCCGCATTACAAACATCCCCTATTATGGTCCAAAGTCTGCCAATATGCCGAGTAATTATCGTAACACGATACTTTACTTGTTACCCTTTGAAAACTGGCAGGTGAGAAGATACATCTGGCGCCGGTTTCACTACTGGAAACTGTTAAATATACGCAAGGCATTTAAGATTAAAGACAAGATTCCTACGTTAAGTATACGTCCCATGCTGCTTGCATATATACCCGATTTGATCGAGGATAAGGATGTGAAAAACCGGGATTACCGGAATTCTTTTGAGATATATGAGAAGATGGTAGATGCATGGATGAAGCGGGAAGAGGGAATTCTGGAAAACACCTCCATTGCGAACTTGCAGGAATTTTCGGAAAGGTTGGCAGTGGATTTATATACCAAAAGCGAGCAGCGTAGTGCTGCCCGTATACACCATGAAGAGCTTGAGCCATTGGCGCAGAGATGGGAAATTGATCTCAACAAATTTCAGATAAGCAGCCGCTCCCTGCTAAACCGCGATGCATTGGGATATTACAAATTTGCCCATAGAACGTTTATGGAGTTTTTATTTATGCAGCGATTTTTAAAATGGGATCCTCAAACGCTGAAATCGCCGTGGAACGCTCAAATACAGACGTTTTTCAAGGAAGCAATTCTCCTCTTGCGTGAAAGGGGTGAATTACTGCCTTTTTCTTTACAAGGCGTGAAAATCGATGAAAATGAAATAAAAGAACCGGTGAAGTTAAGAGCAACCCCTCTTAATCCGTTTGAAGAGGCACAGGTTGCAGAAATGATCAAAAAGGAAAATTTTTTCGATATTCATAAAAATAAAACAGGCAAGGGATTCATTCATGATTACCAGATCTATATCAAAAAGGGTGAAAAAGTAGTCATCGATTATAGAACCAATTTAATGTGGCAGCAGTCGGGTTCTCAGGAGCCTGATTACTATAAAAAAGCTCAGACATACATAAAACACCTAAATGATAGCAAGTTTGCTGGATACGATAATTGGCGCTTACCAACGCTTGAAGAAGCGATGTCGCTAATGGAGCGTGAAAAGAAGAACGCCGACCTTTACATTGACCCGATGTTTGATACGAAGCAGCGCTATATCTGGACAGCGGATCGCTATAGCGCCTCCGGCGCGTGGAACGTCGTCTTCGACCTCGGTTACTGCAATCATATCGGTGTCGACATCCTCGATATCT
>JACKAQ010000008.1 GCA_020634975.1 Calditrichia bacterium
TGAAAGCTGACGGCTGAAAGCTGACCGCTAAAAGCTGATCGCTTCCCCTCATCCACCCATAACCCCATCCACCCAACATGAAAACAACATCAAAAATCTACATAGCCGGACATCGCGGTCTGGTTGGCTCCGCCATAGCACGGCGGTTGGCATCAAACGGATTTAACAATCTGGTGCTCAAACGATCCGCAGAACTCGATTTGCGGAATCAGGCAGCCGTTGCGGCTTTCTTTGAAAAAGAGCAACCGGAATACGTGTTTTTGGCTGCCGCCAAAGTGGGCGGGATATTGGCCAATAACGATTATCCGGCGGATTTTATCTATGATAACCTGATGATCCAGTCCAATATCATTCATCACAGCTACCGGAACGGGGTGAAAAAGCTGCTGTTTTTGGGCAGCTCCTGTATTTATCCCAAATTCGCGCCGCAGCCGATGAAGGAAGAGCATCTGCTGGACGGCAAGCTGGAACCGACCAACGAGCCATATGCTATCGCCAAAATTGCCGGGATCAAGACCTGCCAGTCCTATAACAGGCAATACGGCACGCAGTTCATTTCGGTAATGCCCACCAATTTGTATGGACCCAACGATAATTTCGATCTGCAAAGTTCCCATGTGCTGCCCGCGCTGATCCGCAAGTTTCATGAAGCCAAACTTGCCGGAAAACCGGCCGTGGAAATCTGGGGCACGGGTTCACCGAAACGGGAATTCCTGCATGCGGATGATCTGGCAGATGCCTGTGTGTATCTGATGCAGCACTATTCAGATAACGATATTGTCAATATCGGGGTGGGTGAGGACATCGCAATAAAAGACCTGGCGCTGCTGATTAAGGATATCGTTGGCTTTAGCGGTGAACTGACGTTTGACACATCCAAACCGGACGGCACGCCCCGCAAACTGCTGGATGTCTCCAAACTGAATGGTTTGGGGTGGAAAGCCGGTATTTCCTTACGCGATGGCATTACCCAAACCTATCAATGGTATCTGGCCCAGCAACCGTAACATCAATAACATTTGCAGGGAACGCATATATGCGTTCCGCAGGATAACATCCCCCTTTATCCCCCTTCGAAGGGGGAAATTTGGGATCTTCCCCTTAATCCCCTTTCGGAGGGCAGGGCTGTTAAGTTCTCATAAAACCAAGGAGGATTTCAATTTTATTGGTAAAAAATATTGTTGCTGTTTTCATTGAGTGATATCCATTGATACGGTATATGTTCATCGCAATGTTTTTCAATAGTGAGAGATTGGATGCTGCCGAAACGGTTTTGATCAACGAGCCATCCTCATTAAAGTTGACATCTTTCACCCAGTGGAGTTTATTTTCGATATACCAGTGACCTCGAATGCCTGTTGCAAAGTCGGCGGCACTTAGCCCCGGCTACTGATATAGTAGCTGTTCTATTGATGTGGGTTTTGGTAAGCTTTTCCCTGACGCCTGCCGCTTCTGTAACAATAGATGACGCGTTTGATGTCTATCCAATCAGCGTCCACATCTTCAGGGCATAGATACACACGATAGGTTCGATTTTCGATTCTTCCACGGTGTTTTTTCCTGGGCTTCAAAGGTGTCCGATGGTCGCTGCTCTGTTACTGTTTTTCGAAGCGTCTTGTATAAACGTTTTTGGTTGCCCTTGACTTTAACAAGATAATGGTTACCACTTTGGCGGATTTGCTGTAACGTTTTTTTTGACAATGCAGGGCATCAAGCGTAAAGGTAACTCCTGTTAATCCAAGCACTTCGGTCAATACTCTGATCAGCTCACGGGCGACTTCAATCTCACTTGATTCTTTGTTTTGAAAACGCTGAACGGCTATGACAATATTCTCCTGTTGAGCAAATGCGCTTACAAAGCTGACAAAATCCTGATAGGCGCTATCATAGCTGACAATCGTCGATGCCAACGCTTTGGCATCAATAGAAACCCAACTTTCCGGCTTGACTGGATGACAATCGGTGACCCATTGGCTAAAAAACAGCGCTCACAGACTTAAAGTCCAGGTTTATTAATACCGTGCGAATCGTAACATGTGAAGGCATTTTGTTTCGCTTCAGTTGAAACGTTTCAACAAGTGCCGATTGATTGGCTTTTAAAAACGAGCGATTTCACGATACCCAAAGCAGCGGCTCATATCGTTGCCATGATGCTCATTACTAACAACGCTGATAACTGATAACGTTTCCCTTCGGCGCGACGACGAAAAATAGGCACCGTTGCCAGATAATCGAGCAGGGTTTTGCGAGAAGTTGTTGAATCCATAAACACCCTTTTTCGCTAAATATAAAAAAAATTAGCGAGATTCAATAGAACTTAACAGCCCTGCCTTCAAAGGGGAAATCACCCCCTTCGAAGGGGGCAAGGGGATGTTTCTTTCCAGCCCGTCATATTCATGGCGGGGCTTTTTATTTGCGGAAGAATATCAATAAAAATGAGAATATATAATGAATTTTGCCGATCTGTTATGCCAGTCACAAATGCACCTATATAATGATGTATTTTGAGTCGCAAATCAAAACATGGAAGTGGTTTTTTTGACAGGATATGCATGATGAACAAGATAATACATTATTCTCTGGTAAATCCTGTTATCTTGTCAACACCAATGATCGGTAACATTAGCATTTAAAAAGAAATTGCGCAATATACGGTTAATGTGTTATACTGTCGGCTTGTTTTTTAGTAACGGATGTTACGCAGTGAATCAAAATCAAAACAAACTGCACCCTTCGATACGCGCTTTGCGCTACTCAGGATGCTAATTCGCTACTATTGGGTAACATCAGTGAATAATAAAGACTTGTTTCATTAATCTGTGATCATCCGTGTGAATTCGTGGCGAAATAAGTAACAGTAAAAAAATCTCTGTGCGCTTTGTGCCTCTGTGGCTAACAATGCGTAACATCAGTGAGTAAAAAAATTAACTTTTGAGCAGGAGATTCCTGCATCCGCGCCAAAAGGCGCTCCTTCGGAGCAGGAATGACAAATGAAAGAGCATCTGTCCTTCCTGTGAAGACAGGAATCTAGTTTAATATTGATGTAAATAATGTTAATGACCAATTGCAGT
Organism: Calditrichia bacterium; assembly: GCA_020634975.1. Lineage (NCBI taxonomy): Bacteria > Pseudomonadati > Calditrichota > Calditrichia > Calditrichia bacterium. The sequence goes on from JACKAQ010000008.1 coordinate 3,072, forward strand.
ATAATTAATACGGGCTTCATGAACCTTTCTCTGTGAACCCTTGTGCCGCTGTAGCAAAAACAGTTGAATAAGCGGCGCAAAATACAAATATTTTTAATCATTAAAGTCTGCAGATATACTGCCGAAAATAGTGTCTGTAATCTAAATTCAACAATCTTTACTGAAACAGGATTAACCTCATGCTAAAACGGAATTGGCGATTCGTCTATACGATGCTCGTCATGATTGGCGATTTCATCATGATCAACGCTGCTTTCCGGCTGGCGCTGTATCTCCGTTTCCCGGAAATGGAAGAACCTCTTTCAAAGTACTTTGAGCCCTGGCTGTTTATCAACCTGATCTTTTTCCCGCTGGCCGCCATCCTCGGGCTCTACCGGAGTGTTTACAGCAGTCCGATATTACACCAGAAACAGCACCTCAAAATAATGACCTATTACCTCGGTCTGCTCACGATGTCCTATCTCTTTTTGATAAAGGGCCATGAGTTTTCCCGTGGCGTGGTAATTATCTTTCTGATGTCCCAATACATCATTCTGGAAATCATGCACTCCCTGATGCATAAAATCAACCTGCGCCTGTTCAATAAGGGATTTGGCAATCAGCGGATACTGGTGGTCGGCACCGATCTGTCCGCCCTTCGCTTTACCGAAATCCTGACCGATGCATACGGCGATTATTACGATTTGCGCGGGTTTATCGCCAATGGCACCCCCCATCACCATCCCGAAATCGCCCCGCATATTATCGGTAAATACCACGATGTGGACACGATTATCCCGGAACAGGGCATCGACAAAGTGTTTATTGTCAGCGATTCCATGCTGGAAAAGAAATACGAACCGATCCGCAAAGCCTGCGAACATTTTGGGGTTGCGGTTAAAATGGTGTCGCCGGATGTTAAAAAACTGATGAACCAGATCAAGGTAAAAGATGTTACCGGCGTACCGCTGTCCACGGACAGCCGGCGCTTGCGGGTGCCGGTGTGGCAGTCCCGCCTGAAACGGGTCTTCGATTTAATCATTTTGGCATTTGCCAGTATTTTGCTCATACCCGTCGGGACCATCATTGCGGCGATGATCCGCTTTACCTCAAAAGGTCCTGTTTTTTTCAAACAAAGGCGTTCACTGTATAAAGGCGGACCGGAATTCTGGTTCTACAAATTCCGCACCATGTATGACAATGCCGATGACATGAAAGATAAAATTTGGGCAAATAACGAAACCAACGGCGCATTGTTCAAAATGAAGGATGATCCCCGGGTAACGCCGGTCGGCAAATTCCTCCGCAAATACAGCCTGGATGAAATTCCCCAATTTATTAATGTATTAAAAGGGGATATGAGCATCGTTGGACCGCGTCCCTTGCCGATCAATGATTTTAACAAAATCAAAAATGGCAAAGTGAACTACGATTGGTATGCCAAGCGCGGGAACACCAAACCGGGCATTACCGGATTGTGGCAAATTTCCGGCAGAAGCAACCTGTCGTTTGAGGAAATGTGTTTGCTGGATCTCTATTATATCGAAAACCAGTCCATTTTCTTTGATATGGAGATCCTGTTTGAAACGATTCCGGTAGCTTTCCTCGGTAAAGGCGCCTATTGATTGGATGATGTAACATATTTGATATATGAAAAGGGAGCACAGATTTGTGTTCCCTTTTTGTTGAATGTATTAACTGATGTTACGCATCAACTGTTCTTGCCACAGAGACACGGAGAACCACAGAGAAATATTACAGCAACCTTTTCTTTAATAAATGCTTGTTTTTGCTGATTATAACCTTTTCATCTCTCACTGTCTTTTTAGAGTTTAAAAAATCTCTGTGTTCCTCGGTGTTTCTGTGGCTAAAATGCGTAACACCGGTTATTAACCACAAATTCCACGAATTTTCACAAATTAATATTTCTTTGAAAGCATTGAATATTAACATACCTGCTACTGTCATTCCCGCAATCTTTTAGCGGGAATCTATTCTTTGATGACTGATAACAACTTTCAGGCAGGACGGTAATAGGACTCAATATTGATTCGTGAATTAAGTTGGGATGTTTTAGATGAATATGTGATCATTTTAATAAAACTTTGGTTTCAGACCTCACCCCTTATCCCCTCTCTCTAAAAGGCGAGGGGGAAATATACTATACAATTCAGTTGTTTGGCTCCCCTCTCCTCATAGGAGAGGGGCAGGGGTGAGTCCAAAAAGATCTGAAAGTTTAGTGTTTTTAGTTTGGTTATTTCTTAAAATAGCTCACGAACCAATAAAATGGAAAACCTGTTCAAGCATCTTTAAGTCATTCGAATAATTTGTGAAATTCGTGGATAAATCAGTGTTTTTCATGTGGTAAATAGCCTTTCAATCCAAAAAACCTAACCGCTTTCCTTTTTTATTGCATCCGTTAACCCGTAAAATTAGATTCTGTCTGACAAATTCAACAGTTGAGGCGATCCATGATTCAACGTTTTCGCAACATATTATTTCTGCTAATCTTCAGCTCATTGACGCTATTTGGACAGGAAACCCTGCCGCCGTATCATTGGGCGAATGATGTTATCGATTATCTCAAAGTAGCCGGACATCTCCCCGGTGTCGATGTCAATCAGCGACCGCTGGAACGGGATGCCATTGCCCGGGAACTGCTAAAAATCGGCTGGCAGCAGCAGCTTTCCGCAAAAGACCGGTCGATCATCCGTTTGCTCTACCGGGAATTCAGCCCGGAAATTGCCCAGTTGGCACGTTTGGGCGATTGGCGCGAATTGTTTAATACCGCAATGGGTATTCTGAAACTGCCGTTGGAAATCCCCGATCGCTCAACGGCAATAAAACCGGGATTTTTTGGCGAACTTTATCTGCAAGATTCCCGCGATACTGAAACCCAAACCGAATATGATGCCCATGCAACCGTGATGGGTAATCTCAATCAATCGTTTACATTTTACAGCAATCTCCGGGTTTTCAGCGATGCGCCATCGACCTATATTGGCAAGGAATACCGTAACTTATACGGCTATATGGAGCAGGGTTATTTGCAGTACCGGCAGGATTGGCTAAGCATCAAGGTCGGGCGGGACTGGCTGCAATCCGGTCCCGGACGGGATGCCCAATTGCTGTTCTCCGCCAACAGCCGTCCGTTTGATATGTATCATCTCAAATTCGGTAAATCTGTGCTGCAATTTTCGTTTTGGGGGATGCAACTGGATCGCCAGCGAATCATCGATGACCGCAGTTATATTGCCAATCGCTATCTCAACGGACACAGTTTGCGCCTGAACCTTCGCAATCGCATTTACATCGGCATCTCCGAAGTTGCGTTGTATGGCGGCGAAAACCGTTCCTGGGAGATGGGATTTGTCAATCCGCTGTCCTTTTATTATCTCTACAATTTGAATCAGGAAGTGGGCGGAACCAACGCCAACGTGCTCTATACCATCGACTGGGATTTGTATGTTTTCCCGCAGATGAACATCTACGGCGAATTTTTGATCGATGATTATCAGGTGGATAACGCCGTGCCGGGTGATCTGGAGCCTGCAGAGTTGGGGCTGCTGCTCGGATTTCAATGGGCAAATCCGGCCGGTTTTTCCGGCAGCAAATTGCATCTGGCGTACACACAGGTGCGAAACCGCACGTATAACGTCGCTGCGCCGCCGTTTGGCAAATACCTGCACCGCAACGAGGAAATCGGGCATTATCTGGGCAATAATTTCTGGCAACTCGCGCTCGATCTGGATTACTGGCTGAAACCCGAATTGCAACTCACCGGATTCACCCGTTTCACCAAACAGGGGAGGGGAGTGTTGCCGGTGTGTTTAACGAAGATTTTTTGAATTTTACGCCGGAAGAAGGTTACGATGAACCGTTTCCGTTCGGGATTGTCGAGCGGGATTGGCAAAGCGGTGTGCGGGTGTTTTACAAACCGCATCACCTGGCATATTTGCGGTTTGATTTGACCTACTCAGATATTTCCAATTTCCAGCATTTTGAGGGACAGGCAACATCTGATATGCAGTTGCGCGTTGCCGCCGGTTGGGAATGGGAAAAACTCTGGCGATAGTTTCGGATTATAAAAAGCCATTAATCAAAAAAGGTCTGCACAATTTGTGCAGACCTTTTTGTTTTGCTGCCTGAACATTTCCTTCAACCCAAAAAGAAACCCATTCGAACGATACGAACTGGTTTGTCAGACAACGTTTTTATTACTTTCGATCAATCAATCCGTTTTACGGGGACGTCCTCGTTTACGTTTCGCCGGTGTTTCTTCAACCTCTACCGCCTGCGGTTTAGCTGGCTTTTGGTGAGTGAGATTGACCGGTTGATTTTTGCGCGGTTGCGGATTACCGCTGGCTTCTGCCAATCGCTGGGCTTTTCGCGCCCGAAGCTGGGTCAGTATCTCTTCAACTTTGGTTGAGTTTTTACTACCGGAATCATTGTTCGTAGATGCATTTTGTGCCGGTGCGGCTTCCGCTTCATCCATCTCCGCATCTTCTGCATGAATTCTGTCCGGATACAACTTGACTTCGCCGGGCAGGCAGTTGAAGCGATTCATCATTTGCGCCCAGTTTTCCAACTCCTCTTTAAAAAAGCTCAGTCGTGCTCTGGACGGATTAAAATGTGATGGAATCTCGTTGCGAAATGCCCGCTGGGTCAGGTCAAAAATTTTGTCATAACCCATAAATTTCGCCGCCTGGTTGGGAGACAATCCCATTTTGTCATTGGTATAAATCCGGAAATTAAATTCTTCTTTCAACCAACTGCGGGTCCAGTCCGGCGAATCTTTGAATATTTCATCCAGTAATTTGATATACTCCTGATCCTGTGTGGCGTAGCGGATTTGGGCAATGCCGATTCGTGCTTCGGGATTTTTCGGGTCGTCAGCTAAAATACGATTGTAAATGGCTTCGGATTTGTCAAATACCTTGCCTTTGCGATACGATTTTGCCAGATCGAGCCACGCTTCGGTTGTGTTTTCAACTTCCGCATAACGCTCGTAATAGCGCATGGCTTCGTCGTATTTTCGAATTTTCTTGAGTGATCGTGCCAGCATTTGATAGCCCGGACCATAACCGGGATTTATCTTGATCAGTTTTCGCAATGGCTCGACCGCTTTTTTAAATTCTTCACGTTCGTAATATTTCCGAGACCAGTTTAGCACAACGTAAAACTGGAGGCGTTGCTGCAGAAATGTGATGTCCTGCGTTTCGTTGTAAATATCCATATGCGTCGTAAAGATCATTCGTGGTTGACCTTTTTTGCGCTTGGTACTGTTCAGTTCCGATGTAATTCGTTTGAAATAGTTATATACTTTTTGACGCAGAAACGTCTCATTTTCAAAATTAATGGAAAATTCATCTGTACCGTTTTCGGATTTCAGTTTAAGCTCTGCTTCGTAACGCAATTTCCCTAAAAATTCTTCAACCATTTCCGGGGGTTGCATGATGTTAACGATAAATTCGAGTGATTTTTCCTGATTATCCATTACGAAAAAACTGGTAATACCGATCTTGTTCGTTTCAAGATCCCATTTCCGGATCTCAACTGCAACAAGACTTAAATCTTTGGTGATTGCCATTTGAAACAACTCCTTAGTGATTAATGAATTTTAATTTCTCAATCAGCATTCCAGGCACGACGTATGCCGGAAGACGGGTTAATGATCAGGAAATTTTGCTTTGTATGTTCCTGATTTAGTGATATTAATTGTTGAACAGCAGCCATACAGGCACCGCCTTCAACAGATGTTTGAATTCCCTCTTTACGGGCCAACCGTTTACAGGCGTCAATCATCTCATCATCCTCAATGTGAATGATATTCAACGAAAGTGTGTTCAATATCTTGCTGATCAAGGGGTATAATACTGTGTTCGTACAATAAAGATCCGCTGCTATTGAATCTGTCACTTCCGGGATTTCCGATTTCAACTGCTTCATAAACAAGGAAAGCGCCGGAAATTTGCTGCTCTGGACCAGCCAGATTTTGGGTAATGTCACGTTTTTCAGAAAACCGAGCTTTTTGAATTCGCTGAGTGCTTTCCACAATCCCATAACCAGAACACCGTCACCCAATGGTAGCACCATTACGTCGGGCATCTTTCTATGAAATTGTAAAAAAAGCTCGTAAAATATTGTTTTTGCACCTTCTATCCGAAAAGTGAAACCCTGTTCCGTTTGATCAAAAATCCGTTCTGATGAAGCTAAAGCCGTTGCCCGCATTTTTTCGCGTTCGGTGGCGGTCCATTGAATACGCTTTACATTTGTGCCAAACTCACGACATTCCTGTGCTAATTGTTCAGGAAACGTATCGCTGGTCATCAGCAAGTTTTTTTGTTGTGCAGCCGCACAATACATGCTGAATGATACGCTTGACGTCCCGATACTTTCTGCAAAACAGGTCTCGTATCTGAATGGCTGTATTGCAGAAATCAATACGCTCATTTCCCGATCGCGCATTGAGCCACCGGGATTGTTTGCCTCTTGTTTTAAAAAAATATTCTGAACATTTAAAGATTTGGCAATCCGTTCCAATCGATAAATGGGTGTGTTACCTTCTCCCAAACTGACCGGTTGCTGCTGTTCTTTAATCGGTAGAAGATCCTCAAATCCCCAAATTGATGTAAAATGGTAGTTTTGAAAACCTTGCAATTCTTTGCGTGCTTTATATAGGTCATAAACCGCAAATAACGGGTCTGAGCACGCTACACAGCGAAAATTTGTGGTATATATATCGTATTCTTTTTGGCACCCTGAGCACTGGTAGTTCAGAAAATAACTCATTGCGTAACCTGTATTTGACTATTTGTAATAGATCTGCCGACTAACTTTTCCGGAATGCCTGTCAAACAATAAATGGCTGGATTGGTAAAACCAAATCATTAAAAGTGAGCCCAACAGGCTGATGAGAATACTTTTCATTATCGCAAATAATTTACCAGGCTTGAACGCTTTCGGACATTTTATTCAGATATTAAGATTAAAAACAACTCCCTTCATTTTTAAAGTTGCTTGGAAAATTAGGAATACTATAAATATTTGTAAATAAAATATTTATGATTGGTTACAGCTGATATACATATATTGAGCTGAGCGCCATTAAAGCACACAAAATTATCTGGAAAGACAATCCTATTTGCAAAGATTCGTATAAAGAAGTACAGAGTGAATCAGGAGTAGAATTGAAACTCAACTGAAAAGAATATTTATTAATTCAAATATATCCCGTCCAGGAGTTTGTAAAAAAAATGATATGAAGAGTAATATTGAGAATACATAATAGAATGAAATACCAGAGACCTAAATATAGAAATTGTTCCGTTGATCACTTCTGATATATTACAAACTTTTAATGCGAATATCAAATACTATTCTTAAAAATTAGATAATTATAATACTTCGATTTTTGACAATTCTTTTAACATTGTTTCAATAGTGTCTGCGTGGATCGCATGGATGCCAATGGATTTGGCTGATTGGACATTTTCGCGGGTATCGTCAATAAACACGCACTTTTCGGGTACCGTTTTAAGTGATGTAATCATGGCGTGGTAAATGGCCGTTTCCGGCTTCAATAAATTGAGTTTGTAAGAGAGAAAAAAGAAATTAAAATTAATAAGGAAGGTGCAATTTTTTTGTGCAACCCGCCAATGCAGCGGATCCGTATTTGAACAAACACTCAGCGTGTAATTCCCGGATAGCCTATGAATAAGTGATGCAATACCGGTTTTTGGTTCGCCAATGAGTCTTTTCCATATTGCCGCAAAACGGTAGTAGCTAATGTCGCAATCGTACCGGTTAACAAATTCACGGTAAAATTCAGTGGGCGAGAGCGTTCCGCCCATAAAATTTAAATGGGTGGGCGATAGAAAAAAATCTTGTAGTTCCGTTCGGGATTTTCCGGTGCGTTCAGCAAGTTCGTCTAGCGTTTTTTCGGGGTGAATATCAATCAGGACATTGCCCAAATCAAAAATAATGTGTTCAATCATAAGTTTTTTTGGTTAGATCATTAAAATTATTACGGTAAAGTTCTCACCCCGTATGAATTTTTGTCATTCAATTTTTTGTGAAAATGCTGTTGTGCGGTAGCAGCTTTAATATGAATTGCAAACTAATATTGATTAACGATCAATTAAATGTATTAATTTATTACATAATTTCGGATAATTCCCATATAAAAAAGATGACGCAGTTTGTTTTTCGAGTGTGAAAATATACTATCCGGAATCGTGTTTGAGAAGTTCTTTTTGCAATCAATGTTTTGTTTGTGTCGATAAAATTATTTTTTCGGCTCAATTTAATAATCACAAATGTTGGCAAATGTTCAACAATTCGAGAAAAAGAGTAACCGTTTGTTGCAACTGAACGGACTTTTTTAATAATATATTTGAATGTTAAATATAGAAAGGGGTTGAGATGCAGGTTTTGACAGGATTGGATATCCTTAAAAAAAACAATTTCAATTTGTTCAAAGGGCGTAAAACCGGGCTGGTTTGCAATCAGGCATCCGTTGCCGGAACGCTGGAACACGCTGTCGATTTGTTTTATGCGGCGCATCAGTCCGGCAAATTGTCGCTAAATGCGCTGTTTGGCCCGCAACACGGACTTTGGGGACATACCCAGGACAATATGATTGAATGGGAAGGCGGTTTTAAAGATCCCCGGACAATGGTGCCGGTTTACTCGCTGTATGGCGAGAATCGCAAGCCCACACAAAAAATGCTGGATGGGCTGGAAGTGCTCGTCATCGATATGCAGGATGTCGGCGCAAAATATTATACGTTTATCTGGACGATGGCGCTTTGCATGGAAGCCTGTCAGGAGAACAATATCGAAGTTGTTGTGCTCGATCGCCCCAACCCGATTGGCGGCACTCAGGTGGAAGGTCCTTTTCGCCACGGCGAGTTCACCAGTTTTGTGGGTTGGCACGATATGGCTATTCGCCACGGGTTGACCATTGGCGAGATCGCCAAATATTTGCTGCATTATCATTATCCCGACTGTCAGCTAACCGTTGTAGAAATGCAGGGCTGGAAACGCGATATGTATTTTGAAGCAACCGGCTTACCTTTTGCGATGCCATCACCGAACATCCCGGCTACTGAAAGCACGGTTGTCTATCCCGGTCAATGCTTATTGGAGGCAACCAATATATCCGAAGGTCGGGGAACAACGCGTCCGTTTGAGCTGTTTGGCGCGGCGTTTGTGGATGGCTGGCAATTTGCTGAAGCCATGCAATCGTATCATTTGCCGGGTGTTGTGTTTCGTCCGCTGCTGTTCCAACCGACATTTCACAAATTTGCAGATGAAATTTGCGGTGGCTGTTTTATTCATGTGGTAAATCGTCAAATGTTTAAGCCATTCCTGACAACCATTGCGCTGTTGCGGGAAATGATTCATCTCTACCCGGATGATTTCGCATGGAAAAATCCGCCGTATGAATATGAATACATCAAAATGCCCTTTGATATTCTGGCATCCAACGACTGGCTGCGCCAAATGCTGGAAGCGCAGGCGCCGTTAGCGGAAATGGAAGCACGCTGGCTGCCGGATACCGCGGAATTTGAAGAAATCCGCAAGCCGTTTTTGCTGTATTAATTTATTTTCTGTGGATTATTCAACGGTGCCGTTGTAATGATTGTAATCTTTTAAAACGGTGTCGAGAAACATTTCCGGCGCTAAATCCGGTGCCAATCCCATTTTTTGGGCAATCTGTTCCGCCGCTTTACGGATCACCAATCGACGGGTTTTGGCGTCCGGCAATCGCGGTGCGGTGTTCAGCACTTCTTTGATAATCGCCGCATCTTCATCGGTCAACTGGTGAACTTGCGGGTAAGTCGGTTGATAATCGTCCTCAATTCGGGTTAAAATTGTATCGGTAATGGATACATTTTGCCCGATTTTGATGACTGTTGTTCCGGCTGCCAAATCCCCAAGCCGTTGCCCGGTGGATGTAAACAAAATTGAAAGAATTGCGCCCGCACCGGAAGTTATCGTAAAATCAACCAGACGTAACATCCAACGCAATAAATAACTGCTCAATGTCGGTTGCGAACCGTCCAGTTTGGCAACTTTGATGTTCCGCGCCCGCTTCCCGATGCTTTGCCCGTTCATGGTTATTTCGCAAATCAGGTCGTAAAATCCGATAACAAAAAATATTGCCCAACCGCTAATTTCGCCGGGAATAATGGCGTTGCTCGATAGAAATAACATCGCGAATGCAAATCCCAACAGGATAAACCAGTCGATCAAAGTAGCCAAAATCCGCTCGCCGATATTGGCAATTTCGTATGAAATGGAAACATTTTGGGTAGTGGAGATGTTCACACGGTTCATCAGAAAATAAGTATCCTGCCTTATTGCGATGGTTAAATCAATCCGCGCGCTTTTAGCTGCAGATATTGATTGATGGTTGCAACCGTTAGATTTTCCGGTGACGTCAGGATCGCAAAAATACCGGAGCGCTGTAATTCTTTGACAATCTGCCGTTTTTCATAGGAAAATTGCTCGGCAATTGTTTTGCGATAAACCATTTCCGGGGTTTCCGCTGCGCTGTGCAAAATACCCTTCAATTCGGTATTCTCAAAAAAAATCACGACCAGCAAATGACGCCGGGCAATGCGCCGTAAATAGGTGAGTTGCCGTTTCAACGCGGTGAGCGTTTCAAAATTGGTGAACAGTAAAATCAGGCTGCGTTGATTTAACCTTCGCAAAAGTGTGAGATACACAGACTGGTGATCCGATTCCAGAAAATCAGTCCGTTGGTTGTAAAGCGTTTCCATCACTTTGCGCATTTGTCCGGGCGTGCGTTCTGCCGGTAAAATGCTGCCAATTTTATGAGAAAATGTGATGATGCCGGCGCGATCCTGTTTCAGCAATGCGATGTTGGAAATCACCAAACTGGCGTTGATGGCATAATCCAGCAGCGACAATTCGTTGAACGGCATCTGCATCACCCGCCCCATATCAATCACGCTGTACACCTGTTGCGACCGTTCATCCTGATAGTGGTTGACCATCAGCGCCCGTTTGCGGGCAGTGGCTTTCCAATTGATGGTGCGGTGGTCATCGCCGCGAACGTATTCGCGAATCTGGTCGAACTCCATTGTGTGTCCGATCCGACGCACTTTTTTAATACCCGCTTCGGTTAGCCGGTTAGAAATCGCCATCAATTCATATTTACGCATCTGGATAAACGAGGGATAGGCGGGAACCATCGCGCCATTCGTTTCGAAGCGAAAGCGCCGTTTGATCAAACCAACCGGCGTTGAAACGTAAACATTCAACGTGCCGAAATGATATTCGCCACGCGCCACCGGACGCAACGAATAGGAAATGTGGCGCGTTTCTCCTGGTGACAGCGCGACATCGTACCCGGCATCGCGAATCTGGAATTGAAACGGTAACTCATCTAATACGGATGTTTGTATTTGAAATGCAAATCTGTTTTCGATGAAAACCCGGACATTGTTTTCATCGCCGTTGGAAAAGCGCTCCGGCAATTCCCGCCTCGCAAAAATGACGCTGTTTTGGCGAAACAGCAATAGCATGTCGATCAGTGAAAAAAATAGCAGTGTCACTCCGGCAATTTCCGCGACAAACGTCAGCGAGCGGAAAAAATAGCTCAGAATGTGCAGCACGGCAACCGCGCCGATTGCCTGATATAATCGCGGTGCCAGATACAAATCTTTGATCATTTGGAGCATTGATTTCATGCTTAACGCGGAATTTCCAGCCGCTGTAAAATATCCCGGATAACGACTTCCGTGGTTTGCCCTTCCATTTCTTTTTCCGGCGTGAGCAGCAGCCGGTGTTGCAGCGTCGGCGTGATTACATCCTGAATATCTTCCGGCGTTACGAAATCGCGGTTGCGCAGCGCGGCCATCGCTTTTGCTGCGGTCAATAATGCCAGCGACGCCCGAGGCGATGCGCCCAAATACAGCGACGGATGATTACGGGTTTGGTCGGCAAATGTGGCGATATAATCCAGCAATTTTTCTTCGATATGTATGGCGCGCACTTTTGCTTTCAGCGATAAAATTTCCGCCACGTTCAGCACCGGTTGGATGCTGTTGAGATCGTTGCGATTCCCGCGGTCGTGAAATTCCCGCAGAATGTGTTTTTCCTGATCCAGATTGGGATATGGCACCGAAATTTTGAATAGGAACCGGTCCAACTGTGCTTCCGGCAGTCGATAGGTGCCCTCGTGCTCAACCGGATTTTGGGTGGCGACCACCATAAACGGCTGATCCATCGGATACAATTTGCCATCCATCGTGATCTGTCGTTCTTCCATCACTTCAAATAGTGCAGCTTGCGTTTTTGCCGGTGCTCGATTGATTTCGTCGATGAGCACAATATTCGCAAATATCGGTCCGTGATTAAACTCGAATGTTGCGCTGCTTTGATTGAAAACGTTGGTGCCCAAAATATCCGACGGCATCAAATCCGGCGTAAACTGGATGCGTCCGAACGCGACGGAAAGGGTGCGCGCCAGCAGCCGTGCAGCCAGCGTTTTGGCAACGCCGGGCACACCTTCGATGAGCACATGTCCATCTGCCAGCAGCGCGGCAATGAGCAAATCGACCATATTTTCCTGACCGACAATAATTTTGCGAATTTCCGCGCGGATGCGATTCCGGGCTTCCTGCAAATCGCCGACATCGACTCTCGGCGGTTGTTTTGAAATTTCATCCATCTGTTAAGCTTCCTTATTCTGTGCGTTGAATCGATTCCGTTATTGGGTACCAGGATTCGATCATCCGGTTGAGTTTCAACAATTCCTGCACGCTGATTTGTCTGGAATCGCCGATTGCGGCGAAAAAATTAAACAAATTCTCAATTTCCGACAGTGGGCGAGTGGTTTTCCGGGCGAGCGTTTCTTGCAATTCAGGTGTAATTTCTGCAGTGTTCACCCGGTAATTTTCCCGCAAAAATTCCAGAAAATGATTGATTTTTTTCTGCGCCATTTTTTTGTGGTCACGCTGGTTAAAATACAACCTGCCGACAATATTCACAAATTCCAAAGTAGTGTTTTGCAACGGGTTGATCACCGGAATGATGCGCTGTTTCCGGCGACCCTGAAAAATGATAAACAGCAAAACGCCCAACAAAATAATGAAATATGCGCTTTTCAACGCCGGCTGGCTAAGAATAAAACGGATCGGTGTTCGAAACATCCGGCGGCGTTCTTTGTAATATTCGTCCCAATACACATCGGTGTCGTCCAAAAATGACAGCGCAGTGGCGATAAACCGGTAATTTTCTGCGAGCAACATATTATAATTGGTAAAAATAAATGGCGTTGAGCTGAAAATAAATTGCCCGTCGCCGTTCGGAATGCGCAGCAAAGTTACTTTTTGTTGGGAATTTGTCGCCAAAATAACGGCCCGGCTGGAATCGAATCCGGTGAAGTAAATCCCGACGTTATCGTGCCGGAAACGATAGCCGGAATCTGTCTGCAAAAACGGGCTGGTAAATTGCAATTGCAACGAATCGGAAATGTCCATCGGGAAAAAGCTGGTAGCAATGTTCAACGTATCGGCAAGATGTCCGCGAAAGCGTTCCGCTGCGAGAAAAATATTGCCCCCGCGTTCGGTAAAATCCATCATTGCATCAGTTTCCAAACGATCGAATTCCAATTTGAGATCGATAAACAGAAAATTTGGCGTATCGTCCTCTGCGAGATCCGCGAGTGTGTGCAGCAACGGCAGGTTGTTTTCGAAAACATTGCCCGAAGGAAAAAAATCTGCGAGAAAATCGTGGACAACAAAACTCCCGAACGGAATTTTATCATATCGCGAGAAGCTGGGTGTTTTGTTGATTGCTTTTGGCGCCCGTGTTTCAAGATACGTGAGCAGCAAAATACCCAAAATCACTGCGATTAAAATGTTGCGTTTATTTTTCATTAAACCATTGTTTTTATTTCATTTCGAAAATGAGAAAATTGTGCAGAAACGCGTTGATACTGATTTGCTTCCACATCAAAATGACCATACCAGGCATATTCGTAAACAGCGATAATTTCCGAAAAATCGTGCTGAACGGCTGTTTCGCCCAACTCGGATAGATATGCGCGATTGGTTTTGTGAGGGTGCCAGCGGATCATTCCGGCGATTTCCAGTTCTTTGAGAATTTTCAAAAATTGCCAGCGAACCGCCAACCGGAACTGTTGTTGCTGCTCCGCTTCTTGGATGAGCGCGGGTAAATCCAGCGTTTGTAAATTTTCGGGATGCTCGCTGAACCGGACAGACAGATCGCTTTTTTCAGCGAACAACGCCTGCCATTGCTGGCCGCGCAATTTGTAATAGGCGTAACCGAACGCCAGCGCGATAAAAGAATAGAGGATCAGATATCGCAGCCAGGAATATGCGGGCATCAGCAAAAATTGCAGCACTTTTTCCCAAAACCATGTTTCGGCGCGCTCAAATAGGGAAACGCCGGTTTTGCTTTTACGATCGTATTTGAAATCCGGGTTGTTGCGAAAGGTTTCGATTTGCTGTTCGTTGGGCAGGCGTATTTCGATGTTGCTGGAATCTGTCGTAACGCTGTCAGAATTTGAATAGACAGGTAAAATCAATAATAACAACAAAGTAGCGATTCCGAAAACAGGTAAACGTTGCATCATCGGCTATTCTTTATCCCCGGGTGATGCGTTGGAATCTATCGCCGCCGGTGGCGATTCGCCATCGGGTTCTTCGGATTGGGCGATGGAATCGATGCGGCGAAGCAGTCCGGGAACTTCTTTCTGTTCCACCAAGCTGAAATACTGGAAAATAATCCCAAAATGGAAAATGAGAAAAATGAGGTATCCGGCTAAGTTGGTAAAAACGCCCAAAAATGCCGAAATCAATCGATACATTTCGATATCTTCATTTTTTGCAGCGTTGAATTCAATGAAAACGCTCATCAAAATTTGCGGCACGGAAACCGCGATGGTGAGCATATAAACAATCACGCCGAGCAAAATGATCAACCCAAAAGTGTTCCACCAGTTACCGGAAACCACTTCAAAACAGCGGGATATGGACTCAAAAATACCTTTATCTTCATTAAAAATAACGATATATAAAAATGACAGCGGTACCAGAATATAAAAAAACGGTAAAATAAACATCACAACGGCAACCATCAAAAACACAAAAGAAAGCAGCGATGCAATGGTTGCTTTCAACAGATAGCGGCTGGCATAATTGAACACATCGCGCGTTTCGAACTGGTCGAAACCGCGTTCGATATACAACATTGTGTATGCGTAAATCAGGCAGGAATAAAAAATGCTCAACAACATTGCGATTAAATAAAGTGGCAACAGTGCCGCATAATAATCAAGAAAATCGAATCCGGATGTTTGAAAATCGGTTGCATTCGGCGTCCAGTATTCGGTGAGAAACCCTACCAAAACCGCCGGAAATCCCATTACAATAACCAAATGTGTCCCCAGAATTTTGATATTCTGGCGGACAAAGTTGAATGTTTCGGTCAGTACCTGACTGAAATCGCGGGTTTGGCGAAAATCAATTTGTTCAGTCATGTTCATTTTTTTGCCTTTTGGTTCAGATAAGCAGGATATGCGATAAAATAAAATCCGATAAATGCGAGCGAGCCAAAAATAATCAACAGGCTCAAAGCAACCGGCATTTCGGTGTATCGGGTCACAAACGATTCCAGAAATCCGGCAGCTATGAAAACCGGCACCAAACCGATGGCGATTTTCAATCCATCTTTCGCGCCGCGTTGCAGCGATTCCCGCCGGGTAAATGAACCGGGAAACAAAATGCTGTTGCCCAACACCAATCCGGCGCTACCGGCAATGATGATTGCCGAAATTTCCAGCGCACCGTGAATATAAATAACCAGCAAAGATTCGCCCAACAGCGAATTCAGATAAAAAAAGGTGTGGAAAGTTCCTAACATCACGCCGTTAGTAAATAGCATAAAAGCTGTGCCGACCGATAGCAAAATACCCGCACTAAAACAAAGAAAAGACACCCGGATATTGTTCAGCGTAATCCCAAAAAACATTTGCAGTTGCCGGGCATCTTTGTAAACAGCCAGCGGATCGCCTTTTTCGATGTTGTGCTCGGTCATGTTAACATATCCGTCACCCAAAATCAGTCGGACGAATGACGTGTCATTCAGTGTGGAAACGGTGCCGATCATCACCGCAATCGAAAAAATGACAAAGCTGTAAAGCAAAGAATTGCGATGGTTGGCGTAAAGTGTCGGTAGTTCGGTTTTCCAAAAAGTAACGAGGCGGTTTTTATCGGTTCGTTTGTTGCTATAAATTTCCTGATGCAGTTTTCCGGCCAAACCGTTGAGGTATTGCGTTGTTTTGCTACCGGGAAAATGGGTGCGGGCGAATGAGAGATCGTCGGTTATTTCCAGAAATAAACCGGCGTAAATATCTGCGTCCACCGGTTCGGAATTGTTCAGTAACCCTTCCAGCTTTTTCCATTTTTCGGCATTCAGTTTAAGAAAGGCAACTTCTTTCATAACTCAACTAAAATTCCGGGTTTAGCGTTAATAAAATTATTCGAATAATATAGCCGAAAAATTACAATTTTCACACATAAAATTGACAGGAAACCGAAAAACAGGGGAGGGGACATGTTAAAAAATTATGAGAATCGAACGATAAAATGCGATTTTAAAACCGCTAGAAATAATCCATGTTTGCACGTTGGAGCATCACACGCTTTCCGCATTTTCTATCGGAACAATCGGAAAAAACATCCTGAACGTGGTGCCTTTTTCCGGAAAAGATGTTACGCTGATATGCCCGTGACTTTGTTTGATAATTCCGTAAACGGTCGAGAGTCCCAAACCGGTGCCTTTACCGCGCGGTTTTGTGGTGAAAAAAGGTTCAAAAATGTGCGATTTTGTTTCTTCGTCCATCCCGATGCCGGTATCCTGTATTTCGATGCAGACAAATTCACCCGGTTCGGCTTCACTGTGGAGCACATCCGATTCGCCGAGTTTTGTTCGATAGGTCCGAACGGTAAGCGTGCCGCCATTTGGCATGGCGTCGCGGGCGTTCACTGCCAAATTCATAATGGCTTGCTCCAGTTGAACCGGATCTGCGATAATCGTGCCGATATCCACGCCGCAATGCAGTTGAAAATTGATTTTTTTCCCAATCAACCGATCGAGTATTTCTTTAATTTCCCGAATGGCGTAATTGGGATCGATGCGCATTAACAGCGCTTCCTGTCTTCTGCTAAATGCCTGTATTTGTTTGATTAACAGACCAGCCTGTTTGTTGGTTTGCTGTATTTTTTCAACAAAATTTCGCATCGGATCGGTTTCATCCATTTTCATCAAAATGATTTCCGCATACCCTTCGATGACCGATACAAAATTGCTGAAATCATGCGCGATGCTCCCTGCCAAAATGCCCAAACTTTCCATTTTTTGGGCTTGCAGAAACTGTGCTTCAATTTCCCGGCGGCGGCTGATATCCAGCAAATAGCCTTTCACTCCGGTCAATTTCCCGGCATCGTTAAAATTTCCGACGAGATTTGCCAACACATAAATCAGTTTGCCATTGGTTTTGCGGAGGGTGATTTCGTAAAGGGCAAGCTTTTTTTGACGATGTATTTCTTCGATAAAATCTGTCCGGGCTTCATCGTCGGTAAAGCGTTCCATAAAATCGGAATATTGAGCAACCCGGGGATTTTCAAATCCGAACAATTTGGCGAATGCCGGATTGCACATCAAAATATTGCCCTGTCCGTCCATGATAAAATTTCCGGTTAAATCATCTTCAAACAATCCGCGATAGCGGGCTTCGCTTTCCCGAAGCGCGTTCTCCACTTCTTTTCGGCGACTGATTTCCGAAATAAAACTGATGAGATAGTTTTCGTCATCGATTTCAATACGGTTCAGGTTGATATCAACCGGAATTTCCGAACCGTCCGACCGGAGGGCGAAAGTATCCAGGCGATGGGTGTGGGTATTTTGATGGTTGTTTAACGGCGTTTTCCCAATATATTGTTGATATTGTTCGCGAAGCCGTTCCGGAATAAGCAGTTCTGCGGGTTGTCCGATCAACTCATCCCTGTTGCACAAATGTAATTTTGCTGCAGATTCATTTGCGTATTCAATTTTACCCGTCGAATTACTGACAATAATCGCATGTGACGCAGTTTCAACAAAAATCTGAAAACTGTGTTGGTTCCGGAAAAATGATTGCACCGCAGGCCTTTCGAAGAATGAATGTTCAATAGTCATATTTCAACGGTCATATACAGATTTCGTAAATATAATAGACGTCGTCAGAAACAGCAACTTATTTACTCATATAAAAAATTGTTTTTCGAAACAAAAAGCATAAACAGTTCGTGAAACCGGTTCCGGACGGCGATATTTAATAGATGCCGTAAATTTATTATTCACTGGAACTTGTCCGGCATTTATTTTGATAATGGAGAATTATTCTTATTCTCGAACAGTGTTGAAAAAAACAGATCAACCATCTAAATTGTGTCGTAGATAATTACTGAGGGGTTTAATATTAATTTTTTAGTTTGGGGCTAAATAATGAATCAAGACTCTCTGGACAAATTGAAACCGGGCGAATGTTGCGTTATCCGGGAATATTGCAATTGCACCAGCGATACCAACTGTCTGATGGAAATGGGGCTTCTGGAAGGCACACCGGTAAAGTTGATCAAGTTTGCACCCTTGGGCGATCCTATGGAAATTCGTTTCCGGGGCTACAACCTTTCGATCCGGAAAGACGTAGCCCGCTCTATTTTGGTTGAAAAGGGATAGCGCTATCGATGTCTGTAAATGTTGAAAACCTGACGGCACACCAGTCATATTCCATAAAAAAATTCCGGGTTGCTCTTGTGGGCAACCCAAATACAGGCAAAACTTCCGTGTTTAATGCACTAACCGGATTGCGCCAAAAAGTGGGTAATTATCCCGGCGTTACGGTTGAAAAAAAATCGGGCATGCTCATTTCGCCCGGTGGTGCAAAGGTTGAAGTTATCGATTTACCCGGATTATACAGCTTGAACCCGCAATCGCTGGACGAAGAAATTGCCGTAGAAACGCTGTATTCAGATGATGCGATCGATCTGATTGTTGTTGTTGCGGATGCCAGTAACCTGAACCGGAATTTGTATTTAGTCAGCCAATTGCTGGAGCTCAACAAACCGACATTGCTGGCACTGAATATGGTGGATGTCGCCAAAGCGCATGGCATCGAAATCAACATTGATGAACTTGCTGCATCGCTGGCGGTTACCGTTATTCCGGTTATTGGTAGCAAAGGGGAAGGCATTCCCGAATTACGGCGCACAATTTTTGACATTCTTGAATCGACGGATAGCAAAAAAGTGTCGCCCCCGCAATGGTTGAAAGATCCTGCACTGGAAACATTTTACCAACCCTTTATCGGTGAAATTGCTGAAAATACTGAACTTACAAATTTGGAAGCGCGGTTGCGGCTGCAGCGCATATTCCGCGAAGTGAAAACCTTTCGGGAAAATGCCGCATCGTCAAATGGCAAATTGAGTACTGCAGATTACCCAAAACTGAACAGTGTTATTTATGATAAATATGACGAATGGCAGCAACTGGAAGCCAAAGTCCGCTATCGTTGGGTGGATAGCATTTGCGACAAAATCATATGTCGTTTAGACGAAGAAAAACGCAGCTTCAGCGATAAAATTGATCAGGTGCTGACGCATCATATCGCCGGACCAATTGTATTTCTGCTGCTGTTTTCGGTTGTTTTCCAATCGATTTTCACATGGGCAGAAGCGCCGATGGATGCCATTGAAACCGGTGTCGGATGGTTGGGTGAACTGGTTGCCAACCTGCTGCCGGCGGGCGCGTTGCAAAGTTTGATTGTCGATGGCGCCATTGGCGGCGTTGGCTCAATTCTGGTTTTTCTGCCGCAAATTCTCTTTCTTTTTTTCTTCCTCTCACTGCTGGAAGATTCCGGATACATGACCCGCGTTGCATTTATGATGGATCGATTTATGCGCGGTGCCGGGCTTTCCGGGCGTTCGATAATTCCGTTGCTGTCGTCTTTTGCCTGCGCCATTCCCGGCATTATGGCAACCCGGACCATCCGCAACTGGCAGGAACGGCTGATCACAATTATGATTGCACCGCTCATGAGTTGCAGCGCCCGCTTGCCGGTGTACACGCTGATGATCGGCGCATTTATCCCGAACCAACGGATTGCCGGCGTATTTTCACTTGCTGGATTCACATTGCTGGCAATGTATTTATTGGGTGTGGTTGCGGCAATTGTTGCAGCATTGGTGTTCAAAAAATTTCTGATTCGCGGCAGATCGCCGGCATCTTTTATGATGGAGTTGCCACCGTATCGCCTGCCCTCGCTGCGCTGGACGCTGTTGCAAATGTGGGAACGCGCCAAAATATTTGTCACTGACGCCGGAAAAATTATTCTGGCGATGTCGCTGGTGCTCTGGTTTTTGTCATCTTATCCCAAAACGGATGCCGGAACAGAAGCCACAGCCGGCGAACAAATTCGCCAAAGTTATGCCGGACAAATCGGGCAGATCATCGAGCCGGTTATCGAACCGCTGGGTTTTGACTGGAAACTGGGCATCGGTCTGATTACGTCATTCGCCGCCCGCGAAGTGCTGGTTAGTACACTGGCAACCATATATAATGTAGAAAGTGGCGATGAAAATTCGCTCAGCCTTCGTGATGCGCTCCGCAACGAAACCGATCCCGAAACCGGAAAACCGCGGTACACACCGTTAGTTGCCATTTCGTTGATGGTATTTTTTGTGCTGGCTTGCCAGTGCATGTCCACCGTGGCAATTGTGAAACGGGAAACCAACAGTTGGCGCTGGCCGATTATCATGATTGTTTATATGACTGCGCTGGCGTATATCGGCTCGCTGGTGGTGTATCAGGGTGGATTGTTATTAGGTTTAGGTTAAGAAATGGAGGTGAACAAATGATTGATTTTCAAGAAGTTATCGCATTTTCAATTGTCGGGTTTGCGCTCATTTACATCATCTATACCCTGTTTAGCAAAAATACTGCTGAAAGCGAATGCGGCGGTTGCAGCAAATGTGCTGCCGGCAAATCGCAACCCTCATCAACTATCGAAATTATCCAGAAATAAAAAACGCCGGCAATTACCGGCGTTTTCATGTTGTGTCATTTTGTTAATTCGAATTAGAATCCCAAACCGACCGACAACGAAATCACACCATTTTTTGCGGTGTCGTCATCATTTTCCTGAAATTCTTCTTTGATGATATTGGACAAACCGAGGGTATATCGCAAATCGATAAATACGGATGCCAATCCCATAGTCGAAAAGGACATGCTGGCGCCGACAACCGCACCCATATCCGATCCTTTGAACAGATCTTCACTGTCTTCAACGTCCACATCTTCGCCGTTCAATTTATAATCGGCACTTTCGCTGGCTTTGAACGCGAACGCCGGACCGGCATAAAAATTGGACGATACCAATGGCGGTGCAACCGGAACCTGCAATTTCACTAATACCGGAATTTCAAAATAATTTACTTTGAGAGTCGTTTCTGCTTCATTGCTGCCATCTGTTTCAACTAATTTTCCGCCTTTTTGGGTAAACAACGCTTCACCCTGAAATGACAACGGGCCAATCGGATCAATTTCCAGATAGACGCCGCCGTTGAAACCATTTTTGGTTTTTAATTCCTCACCTTCATCTGTATCAGCCCTGAAATTTGATACGTTCAAACCGGCTTTCAAGCCTTTTTTGATGGACAATTGGGCAAAAACGGACTGCGTTCCAATCATCATGCACAGCACCAAGAGGGTAGCAAAATATCGCTTCATAATAATCTCCTTATCGGGGGTTTTTATTTGCAGCTCGTTAATGGCTGCGTATTTTTTACGTAATTCGAGTATAATTAACACATTTCAGGTGATCAATTTCAACAGTAATTTTCAATTTTTCTGTGATAGATGTCGCAATATGGGTTAATTTGCTGTGTGGCGATTTTTAGTATTGATTTATTGTGAATGCCGGGATATTATTTACGAACGAATAATACAGTTGAAACCGTTGCGAATCGGGAGCAGATTGAGAAAAAAAACGCGACATTTATTTGCGATTGCAGGCTTGCTCGGCGCGATGCAATGTTTTGCCCAAACCAAATTTGAGCCCGTTTTGGGGGAAATTTCCCGGGATTCGTTGCGGCAGCACATGGCGTTTCTCGGCAGCGATGCATTAGCCGGGCGCGGCACCGGAACGCCCGGCGAACTCGCCGCCGCAGATTATATTCGCGGCGTTTTTCGGCGATACAATCTGCAATCTCCCCGACAAACGGAAGATTATTTTCAAATGATACCCATGCACGGCAGTTTGCCGCTGGCAGAATCTGTTTTGCGGATTCACTATAATGAAAAAATCATCGATCTCAATCTCGGTAGCGATTATTTACTGATGAAAACCGGACCACAAACCTTTGTTTCGCAACCGGTTGAGATGGTTTTTGCCGGATACGGTATTGTTGCGCCGGAGTTCGATTATAACGATTATCAAAATACCGATGTTCGCGGCAAAATTGTTGTCGCGTTTTCGGGTGAACCGCCATCGGAAAACCTTGCATATTTTGACGGAAAAGCAGAAAGTATTTACGCATTGCCTGAAGCCAAATTGCGTCAGGCAATCTCGCGTGGAGCGTTGGGAATCCTGCTGATTGCCGATCAATTTTACACAAATTCGCAACATTGGGAGCGATTGCAGCGCGAATTTACGTTTGAAGATGTGACGTTGGCATATCGTTCCGTCAGCCAGTTCAGCGCGGTGTTGAATCCGGTTACCGCTTACGAATTGTTGCAAAAGTCCGGTATTCCGTTGGATAGATTGCGCCAGAATACCGAACAGGGGCAACAGGAAAATTTTACGCTAAATTCCCGACTGTCGTTTAAAGGCGAATTCATCGAGCGGAATTTTCGATCACCGAATGTGATAGGATTTTTACCCGGCAACGACCCGGTTTTGGCAGAACGAACGGTGATCGTCAGCGCCCATTACGATCATTTGGGGATTGGTCCGGCGGTCGCCGGCGACTCGATTTACAACGGCGTTTTTGATAACGCCGCCGGTGTTGCGGCAACCCTGGAAATTGCCCGCGTGCTGTCCGAATCGCGCGAAAATCTGCGGCGTTCGGTGCTGTTTGTGCTGCTCACCGGCGAAGAAAAAGGGCTGCTCGGTTCGCAATTTTATGTGGATCATCCGGTGGTGCCGCTGTTTCAGACAGTTGCAAATGTGAATATCGACGGGCTGGCGATGTTCGATTTGTTCGATGATATTGTTGGCATCGGCGCTGAGCTGTCTTCGCTCGATGCGTTTCTGGCGAATGCCGCTGGTGCAACCGGATTACAGGTTGCCAACCTGCCGGAAATGATCGTGATGATGCAGGCATTCGATCGCTCCGATCAGATCGCTTTTGCGCAGGCGGGCATTCCATCCGTACTGACGATGGAGGGATTGAACTATCGCAACCTCACGCCGGCGGAAGGATTGCGACTGATTCGCGAATGGGGCGAAACGCGCTATCACACGCCATTTGATGATATGTATCAACCGATGAATTTGGAAGCTGCGCGACTGCACACCCGGTTTTTGGCGCAATTGTGCGCCATTCTGGCGAGCAGCGATGATGAACCGCAGTGGCACAGCAACTCGCGGTTTCGTACTGTCCGGCTGCAAACAATCGCGGAAAAACGATAATTTATTTGGAATTTCGGACCAACTTTTCGGAAGACACACCAGTGAAAGCTATTCAAAAAATGTTGCTGATTGGCTGTATTGCGATGCTCCTCGCCTGCGGCGGAACGCGCCAACAATCGCCGCAAATCATTCGCATTAAAGGATCGGACACGATGTTGCTCCTCAGCGAAAAATGGGCACAGGCGTTCATGGTCGCGCATCCGGGCGTTTCGGTTTACGTGAGCGGTGGCGGGACTGCAACCGGCATTCAGGCGTTGATTCGCGGCGATGTGGAAATTTCCACCGCATCACGCCCGATCAACACCTCGGAAGTGCAGCAATTGGCTGCGGAATTCCAGAAAATCGGATTGGCTGTGCTGGTCGCCCGCGATGCGCTGAGCGTTTATTTGCATCCCGAAAACCCGGTTTCCGATCTCACCCTCAAACAATTGAAAGAAATTTTTAGCGGTGATATTCGCAATTGGCGGGAAGTCGGCGGCAACGATGCGCCGATTGAGGTGCTTTGCCGACCTAAAAAAAGTTCCGGCACTTACGCATATTTCCGGGAGCATATTTTGGAAAATCGCGATTATTCAACCGATGCGCTGGTGCTGCAAACCACCGGGGAAATTGTCGGACACATTCGCAACCATCCCAATGCCATCGGTTACGGCGGATTGGGATATGGGCAGGATCTCCGGCATTGCCGGGTAAACAGCATTCCGGCGACGCACAGCAGTGTGCAATATGATCTGTATCCGATTTCGCGATATCTCTATTTTTACACAGTGGACAAACCGCGCGGCGTTACCCGTCAATTTATCGATTGGGTGCTAAGCGAAGCGGGTCAGCAAATTGTTGAGGAATCCGGATATATTCCGCTGTGGGAAATCAAATAAAAAACCGCCCGAGCGGGGGAGAACGGGCGGCGCATTAAGAGAAAAGCAGGAGGTCTGCTTTGAAAAGCGTGTCAAAAATTAACCATTTGTTATTGCGGCAGGCTGTCAGTTCGATGTCATTTTTGTGAAAATTGCTGCTGCGATACAAACACAAAGGGCGATCCTCAAATGAGTATCGCCCTTCGTTTTTACGGGAGAGGTGTTTGCTTTATTTGAGAAGCATCATTTTTCGGCTTTCAACCAAACCGTCCGCTTCCAGTCGATAGAAATAAACACCGCTGGATAAATCTACCGCATTCCACGTAATTACGTAAGAACCGGCGGGTTTGAATCCTTCTGCGAGGGTTGCCACCAACTGTCCGCGAATGTTGTAAACGCTCAATTTCACGTTGGTCGATTTTACGAGATCGAACCGGATGTTGGTTGACGGGTTGAAAGGGTTCGGATAATTTTGGGACAGGTTAAAGTTGTTCGGCACTTCCGGCAATTTGGTTTCCCATGCTTCGATGCCCAACACGCCGTCCTGATCCAACGCTGTCCAACCTTTGATCCACAACGTTACGTTCGGATCGGGATTGAATGCGCCTTTATAACTCACCTGTGTGAAAAATGCATCCGACGGAACAACTGCGCCGCTGCCTGCCGGTCCGGCTGCTGCGGGACGCGGGTTGAGGCTGCTGGTCGCTTCGCGGCTGATGCTGGCAAATTGCGGATCGGCAACCTGGTTGTTATTGGCGGTCAGGTGGGTTTGCACAAAATCTTGCGGTGCGATGGCGGTCAGCGTATTGCCTGCGCCGTAACCGAACCAGATGTTGTTGCTCAGCACCAGTTCGCCGTTTTCCAGACGCACGCGGCTGTCATCCCCGGAAGCCAGATCTTCAACCGTGATACCGTATCCTGTGAAATCGTAAAAGATACTGCTGTAATATTTTCCGCCGGCGTTATCGCGGAAGTAGATGGTGCGATCGTTGCCGTCGCCTGCGGGCGTTGCCGCGCTGCCAGAACCGATGTAGGTTGCGTTGCTGATCACCGGAATCGCCAACGGTGTTCCGGTTTCATCATCGTCGCCACCGTCGTGTTCACCGGCGCGACCGGCTTCGTCCGGAGCTTGAATGCTGAACCAGAACTGGTGTTTGCCACGAAAACCCTGATCGTAATCGAATGCGTCATCCGCGCAAAAAGCTGCCACCAGATATTTGGTGTTCACTGCGCCGCCAAACCATTCGTAACCGTCATCCAGATTTGAGAATACTTCGATGTGGTGAATTTCGGTTTCGCTGCCAACAGCACCCATCGTCAAACCGTTGATTTCGTCGCCGGGCACACCGCTGATGGAAAATCCACCGTGGCGAATCGATGCGTAAACAAACACACCTGAGTTGTCTGCGTCATTCGTTCCGCCGTATTTGGCGTCGAGTGCCGGCGGGATACCTTCGATCTGGTTTTCTGTCGTCGGTTGGTTGGTCGTTGCTGCGCCAAGAATAATCACACCGCCCCACAATCCGCGATCGATAGCGCTGAGGTTGCCGTTCAAATTATCCAGTTCGCTGGTGAAAATAATCGGGCTGGTTGCCGTTCCGCGAGCGTTGATTTTCGCGCCGCGACGAACAATCAATGCGCTGGCGCCGTCGCCGGTAGTGATGCTTGATTGCTGTTTGGCTTTGATGATCGTTCCGGGCTGGATGATCAGTTCAGCACCCGGATCCACAAAAATCAAACCGTCCATCAAGTATTCGTTGTTGGCTGTCCATGTTGTATTTGTTGTAATATCTGCGGAAACATCGACAACTGTGCGGGAGCCGCCGGAAATATCGCCGGTGTGACCGTATGCATCCAGCGCGGTCCAGTTGTTGCTCCACAGCGGCTGGTTGGGATCAAACGCGCCGACAAATCCGGTTTCGGTGAAAAATCCATCGTCCAGCAGCTTGGCAGCGCCGACAACCGGGCTGTTGAGCATCGGGCGGGGATCGAGTCCGTTGCTGCCGCCGTTGCGATCGGTGCCGCGCAACATCGGGTCAGCGACAACATTCTGATTAGCTGCGAGATGGTCACGAACAAAATCTTGGGTGGACATGCCGTTCAGATCGTTACCGGCGCCAAATTCGAACCAATAATTGTTGGCGAGCACCAGTTCGCCATTTTCCATACGAATGCGGCTGTCATCGCCGGAAGCCAAATCTTCCACGGTGATGCCGTTGCCTGTGAAATCGTAAAAGATGCTATTGTAATATTTACCGCCGGCATTGTCACGGAAATAAATGGCGCGATCGTTGCCGTCGCCAGCCGGTGTTGCATTTTTGCCGGCGCCGAGGTAGGTAACGTTGCTGATCATCGGGATTGCCAACGGTGTTCCGGTTTCGTCATCGTCGCCGCCGTCATGCTCGCCACCGCGACCAGCTTCGTCCGGTGCCTGCACTGCAAACCAGAACTGATGTTTGCCGCGGAAACCCTGATCGTAATCAAACGCGTCGTCCGCGCAAAATGCGGAGATCAGATATTTTGTGTTTACCGTGCCGCCAAACCACTCATATCCGTCGTCAAGATTGGCAAAAACTTCAATGTGGTGAATGACTGTTTGGCTGCCGACAGCACCCATCGTCAATCCGTTGATTTCGTCACCGGGAACACCGCTGATGGAAAATCCGCCGTGGCGAATCGAAACAAAAGTGAAAATTCCCGAATCATCCGCGTCATTTGTGCCGCCATATTTGGCGTCGAGCGACGGGGGAATACCTTCGATCTGGTTTTCGGTGGTAGGCTGGTTGGTTGTGGCCGCGCCCAGAATAATCACGCCGCCCCACAATCCACGGTCGATGGCGCTGAGGTTGCCGTTCAACTGGTCCAGTTCGCTGGTGAAAATGATCGGCGAATCCGGTGTGCCCTGCGCATTTATTTTCGCACCGCGACGCACAATCAGCGCGCTGGCGCCGTCGCCGGTGGTGATGGTTGATTGCTGTTTGGCTTTGATAACTGTTCCCGGCTCGATGGTGAGTGTCGCGCCCGGATCGACAAAAATTAACCCGTCCAGCAGATATTCATTTGCTGCAGACCAGGTTGTATTGGTTGTGATGTCGTTGGTGACCGTAACTTGAGCCATTGCCCAAAACGGTATCATCAACATGCAAACACTGAGTAAGAATCGCTTCATAAAGAAGATCTCCTAAATTGATGTTTTGTATGAGTTTGTGATAGTTAAAATCAAAGATTTATTTATGTAAATGATGTTTATTTTCAACAGTTTTTTGAAATTATGGAGCGTTAAAACTGGAATTCTAACGCTCCGTTTATCACACGCGCCTGATCCGTGCGGAGCAGTTGTTTAAAAACTACATTTCGTAAGAAATTCCCAAAGAGAAGCCGGTTCCCTGTTTGTATTTCCGGTAAACCGTTTGGCTGCCGTTGAAATTATAGGTTTCTTCATATGCGGAATTGAGGATGTTTTTCACTGCAAATTTTGCAGAAACTTGCTGCAGAATGCGCTGCGAAAGCGTGAAGTTCAACCGGTTGAACGGTTGTTCGTAAACATCCGGGGTGAAATTTCGGGAGACTTTCGCGAGCCGCTCACCGTAGGTGTTGAAAGACAGTGACGCAGTTGTTCCGCTCATCAGGTTGCCGTAGGTAAAATCGATGTTGAAAATATACGGTGATTGACCTTGTAGTGGGCGGGTATCGTCGGCATTAGGGTCCAGACTGCGACGGTTTGCCAACTCAACATCCGGCACATTTACGGTAGATTGAACCAGCGATAAGTTCCCACCTACACTGAAGTTACGCAGTTTCGGCGCAACAAAATCCATATTTACCCGCGTTTCCAGTTCGATGCCGTAAAGCGTTGCTTCGCCCACATTTTCCAGCGTTTCGATGCGGTTGGAAGCGGTCACACCTTCCGGGAATGTCCGTTCAATCGGGTCTTTCATCTTTTTGTAAAAACCGCTCACTGCGATAATTTCGCCCGGACGTTTGAACCATTCCCAGCGCAAATCGTAATTTTGGATCAGGGTGCGTTTCAGGTTCGGGTTACCCGCAAATTCAAAACCGCCGACAAATTCTTTGGTGGAGTAGGGGGCAATTTCCCGGAAATTCGGGCGAGCCAGCGTTTGGGTTGCAGCCAGTCGTAAATTCATATTCGATGTCAATTGATAAACCAGATTTGCAGATGGCAACCAATCCTGTTCGTCAATGTTACCGCGATCCAGTGTGGAATCCTGGCTAACTACCGATATTTCGGTAGTTTCGTATCGCACACCACCCACAAACCGCATTTTGGATGTGAATGGAAAATCAACCATCGCGTAGCCTGCTGCGATATTTTCTTCCGCGTCGTATTGATTTTTATCTTTTGAGTTATCGAAAATGACGTTCCCGGATACCGGCAGACCAAAACGGGTGGAATCCAGCGAATATTCAAAATTGGAGTGGTTGAAAAACAGATCGAGATCGCCGTTTACCGCATTCAGCAATTTGTCATCCGTATCGTATGAAAAAATGCGTTCGCGGGCTTCGCGATCTTTGGTTTGATAGGCGCCGCCGAGCTTCAATTTTGCCTGACTGGTTCCGGTGCCGAACGGCATACTGAAATCCAGGTTTACGTTCCGCGAATCATCTTCCACATTTCTGAAATAGCGGGAAGGATCGTCGAAATTCGATCCGGTAATTGTGTAAGGCGCAACAGTGTTGCTCGAATCGTAGATGAAAAAGATCAACCGGCGATCCGGCTCATCCTGCGAAGTTGCGGCACTTGAGGCTTTCCACTCGATGGATGCATTGTTCAGCCCGCTGAAGTTGTGGCGTCCGTACAGTTGCAGCGACAAAATATCGCGCTGCTGATATTCCAGCACCCGGTTGTTGACGATACGCTCATCGCCGTCGCCTAATTCCTGCGGCCATTTCCCAGTCATCGATCGTGTTTTGGATGTACCGTTGCGCGAGTAAAACGCCGTTCCGCCAATTTGCTGAGCGTTCGTCAAATTGAAAGAAAACGTGCCCAATGCGCCGATGCTGGCTTCTTCCGTTCCCTGCGCATCCGTTTGGATCAGCTGCGGAATCAGTTCGTCGCTTTGCGCATTTGCGCTGTAAATACCCACTTCGCCTTCATCGTAAAAAGAGTAGCTGCGGTTGTAAGTAAGGCTGCCCTGATAGCCCAGACTACTGCTGCCGCCCAATGCCATCTTGTTGCCGTAGGACAACCCCAGGCCTTGATTTAGCGGCACGGATTGCCGTTTCACATTCATCGTTTCTGAAAAAGATTTCCCGATTTGTTCGGCGTTTGCGGCAACATCGCCGGTGCCGAATCGCAAATCCTGGCGAATCTGGGTGCGGGATGGAAATCCGTCTGCGCCAAGCGTTCCGTTTTCGATGCTGGTCGGCAGTGCGCGGGCACCGTCATCTTTTGCCAGCCAATCTTGCCCGCCACCGTTGTAAGACAAAAAGTTGTCGTTGAACGATGCGGTGCTGCTCATCGAAGAAGAGTAGCTGAGCTTCAGCGTTTGTTCATCCGGGAAAGTTTTTGTGGCAACATCCACAATACCGCCGCTGAAATTGCCCGGTTTGTCCGGTGTGAATGTTTTGATTGTGGTGATGTTATCCAATAAATTGGTGGGCAACAAATCCAGTTGGAAAGCCTTTTTGTCTGGATCGGAGCTGGGCAGCTCAACGCCGTTCAACTGGGTGCTGCTGTAACGATCGCCGAGCCCGCGAACATACACATATTTTCCGTCCACTACCGATGCACCAACCACCTGTTTGATGGCTTCTGCGGCGTCGCCGCTGCCGGAACGGGAAAATTCTTCGGAACTCACACCGTCGCTGACAGCGTCGGAACGCTGGCGTTTTTTGAGCATCGCTGCACCGGTGTTTTCGATCATCCGGGCTTCGACAACAACTTCTTCACCCTCGATGGTTTGCGATTTGACACCCAAATCCAGTTTGTAGGATTCGTTGGCTTTCACCTCGATATCGGTAATGCGCGTTTCCTGATAGCCAACATAGCTGACCACCAACGTATAGGTTCCGGCGGGCACGTTGATAATCGTGAACATTCCGTCGATGTCGGTTGCTGAACCCAAAATTGTATTTTCCAGCATTACGTTTGCGCCAATCAGCGGATCGCCGTTATCGGCATCCACCAACCGACCCACAACGCTGCCGGATTCCTGTGCAAATATGGATACATTTAACAGAATCAGACCCAGCAGTAAAAGCTGCGTCATCCCTTTCCGTATTTCCGAAAATCGATTTCCGGAATGTTTGTGTAAATTTGTCAACATCTGTTTTCTCCCGTAGATGTTTGGTTTTGCAAAATAAATTATTCTCAATAACATGCCGGAAAATTAGCCGCCGGTTGTTACAGTGGTGTTACGGAATGATTGTGTGGCAAATAAGTTCAGATGTCTGACATTTAATGTGGAGTGCAAAAAACGGATGGTTTCAACCCGAAAATGTGCTAAATTATTGAAAATGGATTTCTTATTGATTTTCAAAAAGGAATGAAGCGTTGAGCGAAGTGATCACACCAACCAAACCCAAAAAGACGGTTCGGGAAAAAAAGGTTGCCAAAACCCGCAAAATTCCGCAATACAACGTGGTTTTGCTGGATGACAATGATCATTCATACGATTATGTTGTAGAAATGTTGATGAAATTGTTCGGTCACAATTTTACAACCGCATATCAAATGGCATGTGAAGTGGATTCATCGGGAAGGGTAATTGTGTTTACCACCAGCAAAGAGCGTGCGGAATTTAAACGCGACCAGATTCACGCGTTTGGCGCAGATTGGCGAATTCCGCGATGCGCCGGCTCGATGTCCGCAATAGTCGAACCGGCGGAGTCCATTTAAGCCACGCCGTTATTCAGTGCTTTTTCTTTGTAAGATTCAGCCAACCGGAATTTCACATAAAAACAACTGCCCACATTCACCCGGCTCTGCAGCCAGATTTCCGCTTTTTGCAATTCTGCCATGTGTTTTACAATTGATAACCCGAGTCCGGTGCCTTCGATCGTTTGTGAACGTGCTTTATCTACACGGTAAAACCGCTCAAAAATGCGACCCTGTTCATCTGCGGGAATGCCCATGCCGTTGTCGCGAACAGAAAATGTGCAACTATCACCATTTCGCTGCGCGTCAACCATAATATTTCCGCCGTCAGGTGTGTATTTGATGGCATTATCCAACAGATTCACAAAAATGGAGCGAAACATTTCCGGATCGCCTACAATCAGCACCTGCCCCAGCTTCAGCGAATCCGTTAGTTCCTGATTTTTGGCGAGGGCTTTTTCGCGATATTCATTCAGCACATCGTAAATAATCATCAGCGGATCAAACGGCACCAGCTCGATATTGCCAAGCCGTTCCACCCGCGCCAGTTGCAACAAATCCAGCACCAAACTTTCCAGCTGATAACTTTGTTTAACAATTTTGCTGATATATTTTCGGTTTACGTTCGGGTCGTCCAAACCCCAGTCGAGCAACGTTTCGGAATAACCACGGATGGCCGCCAGCGGTGTTTTGAATTCGTGCGAAACGTTTGCCACAAAATCGCGCCGGATTTTTTCCAGTTTTTTGAAATGGGAAATATCCCGCACCACCAGCACCACGCCTTTGCCATCCTCCCGTTCCATATCGAACGGTGTGAGCACCACTTCAAAAACGCGGTCTTTGTCGATCGTAATTTCATCGGTAATCAAAAATGGTTTTGCCAAAAATGTATCGATCAACGAGTTGAGGTGCTGGTTGCGTATCACTTTGTAAAAAAAGAGGTTATCGACCTCGGCAAGATTGCAATCCAGCAGTTGCAGCGCGCGCTGGTTGTAAAACTTGATTTTTTTTGATGGTGCAATTGCTAAAATACCGTCGTTTACGGATGATAAAACGGTACTCAAATCGCGCCGTTCGCGCGATAGCTTTTTAAGGTTATCGGACAGTTTTATCGCCATTTCGTTCAGGCTGCTGCCAAATTCGGTGATTTCATCGCGATAGTTGCCCAACGCCCGCATATCGATGGTTGCGAGATCGCCACTGGCAATTTGTTGCGCTTTTTTTGTTAAAATGTCCACATTTTTGTTGATTCTGCGGGAAAGCAGCACTACCAAAAACGCGGAAAGCAGCAGGATAATTACGCCGCCCAATGCGAAATACATCTGCGCTTTACGCAATAATTTGGTCGATTGATTGGCAAATTGCGCCAGCCGTACAAATCCAACCGGCTGGTTGTTAAAAACCAATTGTTTGCTGATGTATAAAAGATCGACATCCAGCGTATTGCTGTGCCGTATGTAAAAACCGTAGTTCGAATCTTTTGAAGATTGTACTTCCGGGCGGGCCAAATGATTGTCGATTTTGGATGTTTGATCGAGCGGGATTTCTGAATCAACCAGCACAACCCCGTTAATGTCAATCAGGGTGCATCGGCAATCCAGAATTTGAGCGATGCTGTCTGCATACGCTTTCATGTAATCGATATCTTTTTGCACGAATTTATCCATATTTAA
This sequence comes from Calditrichia bacterium, assembly GCA_020634975.1. NCBI lineage: Bacteria > Pseudomonadati > Calditrichota > Calditrichia > Calditrichia bacterium. The sequence continues at coordinate 36,156 of JACKAQ010000008.1, forward strand.
ATAAAATAACGATAAATCCGTATAGTTTTGAAGCTCGCGTTCAACCCGGCTATATAAAAAATCGCGGAATTGAAAATAGGATGTTACCCCAACAATCAACAGTCCGGTGGTTAACGAAATGAGTATAATCCCCAATAGCCTGATTCGCAGGCTGCGCTTAATTAGTTGCCGCATAAAATTTCCAGGATCCTGCATGAATGGTTTTCGGGATGGCAAATCACCGAATATCGATATTTAGTTTACTTTGTTCCAGCGGTAACCGACACCTTTTACAGTGATAATCAATTTGCCGTCACGATCAATTTTTTCGCGAAGCCGGGTGATGTGCACATCAACGGTTCGCGGATCACCAAAATAATCTTCGCCCCAAATTAAATCCAGTAATTTTTGGCGCGAAACGGCTTTTCCACCAGCTTCGTAGAGGTGTTTCAACAATTTGAACTGGATGGGTGTTAAATCGGTTGGCACTTCATCCACAAAAACTTCGTGAGTGGCAAAATTCACACGCAGCGCATCCTGACGGAATTCGCTGAAATTGGTTTTCTGGGTTCGGCGAAGGTGAACTTTCACCCGTGCCAGCAATTCGCGGGGGCTGAACGGTTTGGTGACGTAATCATCCGCGCCCACTTCAAACCCGATAATTTTGTCAATTTCCTCACTCCGCGCGGTGAGCATGATAATCGGGATTTCCTCTGTCTGATCACTTGCGCGGATGTATTTGCACAGTTCGATACCGCTCATCGAAGGAAGGTTCAGGTCCAAAATCACCAGATCCGGCGGGCTTTTGGTGATCGCATCGTGTGCTTTTATGCCATCGCCAAATGTGCGAATCCGGTAGCCTTCGCGCCAAAGGTTGTCTTCCAAAATCTCGTTGATGTACGGGTCATCTTCAACAATGTAGATTGTAAAATTCTGGTTCATCATTTTTGTAAAGACCTTTTCAGTAATGTTTTAAGTCCGTTATTAATGTAAGAAAATTAACTGCTCAATATTACAAATAGATTGCAAAATGATTAAGCTTTCTTGCAATCGCAACAGGTACTAAGTGCAAAATTGCGGTCAAAAAAAACCGGTATTTCGTATGTTTTTTGTTTTAGGATTTGCTTGTCTGGCATTTTATGACTAATGTATCCGGCTGTGAACTAACTGTTTTAAGACAAAATTATTTGTGAAAGGTAAAATATGTATCGAATTATCGTGTTGATTTTTATGGGTTTATTAATGCTTTGGGGTTGTAACGAAAATAAATCCGGTTCCGGGATGGATGCGTTATCCGATTTTAAACTGGATTCCCGGGAAGATAGCCTGAGCTACAGCATGGGCGTAACGATGGGACAGGGAATCAAACCCAATGCAGACGGCATCAATCTGGATGCGGTTATGGCCGGATTGCGCGACGGACTTAAAGAAGGCGAATGCATGTTGACAGATGATGAAATCAACAAATGCATCATTGGTTTCCGGCAAGATTTGGAAAAGAAAATCCGTGAAGAAAACGAACGTCAATCAGTTGAGAATGAGATGGAAGGCAAAACATTTTTAGAAGAAAACGCTAAACGTCCGGAAGTGCAAGTAACCGCCAGCGGATTGCAATACGAAGTTTTGCAGGAAGGCACCGGAAAAACCCCGACAGCGATGAGCACGGTTGTCACACACTACCGCGGAACGCTGATTGACGGCACCCAGTTTGACAGCTCATACGATCGTGGTGAACCGGCAGAATTTCCGCTGAACCGCGTCATTCCCGGTTGGACAGAAGGTATCCAGTTGATGAAAGCCGGTGCAAAATACAAATTCTACATTCCCGGAAATCTGGCGTACGGCAAGCGCAGCCCATCGCCGAAAATCCCCGCAAATTCAACATTAATTTTTGAAGTTGAATTGTTGGAAGTTAAGTAATTATAACTGGTTAAGTAGATAACGGAATGCTCAATTCATACGGATGTCTGAGGTGAACAATGTTCGCAAAAGGTGAATTTTCGGTTGATATGAAACCGTTGGAATCGTTCGCGAAAGGTGCGGACGGAATGAATCTGGGTAGAATGTCGATTACCAAAACGTTCAGCGGTGATTTATTAGCTAATAGCACCGGCGAAATGCTTAGCGCGCTAACCGATGTAAAAGGCAGTGCGGGTTATGTGGCAATCGAGCAGGTTTCGGGTTCGTTGAAAGGTAAAATCGGTTCGTTTATTTTGCAACATTTTGGCATGATGAATCGCGGCGAAAGCCATCTCGTTCTCGAAGTTGTTCCCGATTCCGGGACCGGTCAATTGGTAAATTTGGCAGGGAAAATGGTAATCATTATCACCAACGGTAAACATTTTTACGAGTTCGACTATTCGCTGGATTGAGTGAATTAATAGAAAATAGCTTTTGCTGTAAAATTTTTGATAGCCGGAAAAATTGCGAAATCAGCTTTTTCCGGCTATTTTTTTAGCTCGCCAAAAATTCGGAAACCATTTTATTTAGTTGGTCAAATTCGATCAAAAACGCATCGTGACCGTGTTCGCTGATAATTTCACGGTATTCGGCGTTGGGAATATTTTCGGAAATTTCCTGCTGCTCGTGGGGCGGATACAGCACATCTGATGAAATTCCGATGCACAACGTTTTTGCGGAAATATTTGATAATACATCAGTTAGCGGTTTTCGGTTTCGCGATAAATCGTGGCTGTCCATCGCCCGGGTGATTGTCAAATATGTATTCGCGTCAAACCGTTTTACCAATTTGATGCCCTGATATCGCAAATAGCTTTCCACCTGAAATCGCGGCGGTTGATCGTTCAAGATTCTGGCGCTGCCGTTTAATTTTACCAAATCCACTTCCTCTCGCCCAAAACGCTCCTGAAACGAGGGTTGGCTGCGATACGAAATCATGGCAATCATCCGCGCCAGCGATAAACCGCGCAGCGGTTGTTTGTCGTAGTTGCCATTTTGCCAATCGGGATCGTTCATGATTGCCAGCCGTGCGGTTTCGTTCAGGGCGATGCTCCACGCCGAATGTCGCGCGGTAGTTGCGATGGGAATAATGCGCCGCACCATTTCCGGAAACATCACCGCCCATTCCAGCACCTGCATGCCGCCGAGCGATCCGCCGATGACCGCTGCAATTTCGCGAATGCCCAATTGTTGCATTAATGCGTGCTGAACCCGCACCATATCGCGAACGGTAACTTCAGGAAAATCAACGCCATAGCGTTTTCCTGTTTTGGGATTGATGCTCACCGGTCCGGTGGTGCCGTAACAGCTTCCCAGAAAATTGGCACAGACCACAAAATATCGATCCGTGTCCAGCGATTTCCCGGGTCCGATAATTTCTGCCCACCAACCGGGCAAATCGCCCTGCTGCGGGTTGTTTCCGACATGCGCATCACCCGTCAACGCATGGCAAATGAGGATGGCGTTATCGCAGGTTTCAGCAAGTTTACCGTACGTTTCGTAGGCAACCTGAACCTGCTGCAGCTCTCCGCCCCGTTCGGGCAAAAAGGGATTTTTTTCATCAAAAAGCGTCGCGAATTTGGTGTGCGGATTGGGTGCGAGCAGTCCGGTATCTGCAGGAATTGTTTCTGATTTTTGATCGACAGTTGACACCGCTAAACTCCTGTTTTTATTATTAATATGCATCAAGCATTGTTACGTGGTTTGTCGCTGGTTTTGCTGCTCCGGATTGAAAATATGCGGCATGTAGCGCTTTCATTGCGCGATCCAGATCGGTGCGGTTTAGCAGCACGGAAAGGCTATGATTGGAAGTACCGCTGGCAACAGACCGCGTGGGAATGTGGTGCCGCGTAAACGTTTCGAAAATACGGCTGAGATTGCCGTTTTGCAGATGGTGCGGTTTTCCGACAATTGCCATCAACGCGAGGTTATCTTCCACAAATATATCGCGAATGATCCCCAAACGCAGTTGTTCGGCTAATTCTTCGCGCAAAAACTGGACGATTTTGCGGACATCTTTGGCGTGCACCGCCAACCGTATCGTCGCATCGGCGATGCCGAAATTGAGCAGCAAAATCGGGTCGGACAATCCCGCCAACGCTTTGATGACCGTTGACGAAACCGGTGAAGAAACATTCAGCGATTGCACCAAACTGATCACCGAAACATCCGAAATTGACGAAATAGCGGTGATGGGGGAGAGGTCCGGGCGGGAATCGGAGACAATTCGCGTTCCGGGATGCTCCGGTGCAAATGTGTTGCGGATAATTAAGGGAATATTGCAGGATTCCAGCGGGCTCATGGTTTTGGGGTGGAGCACTTTCGCGCCGAAAAACGCCATCTCCGCAGCTTCGCGATAGCTGATATCCGGCAGTTGCACCGCATCGCTGATGATGCGCGGATCTGCACTGAGCACGCCGTTTGTGTCTGTCCAGATTTCGACCAGTTCCGCATGCACCGCGCGTCCGATCAGCGCAGCGCTGTAATCCGATCCGCCGCGCCCGAGTGTGGTCACATCGCCGTCGGCAGTGCCGCCGATAAATCCGCTAACCAACGCAATTTCGTTATTTTGCAAGCCTTCCAACCGCGCGTTGGTCAGCGCTTCGGTGGTTGCGAGATCTACTTTGGCATCGGTAAATTGGCGATTTGTTCTGATAATTTCTGCCGCATCAATTTCGAAAACGCGAATCCCCAGCGACCGCAATGCTGCCGCAATCACCGGCAACGACAGCCGTTCACCGATGCTGATCACCGAATCGCGGGTGCGTGGCGAGCATTCTTTGAGCAGCGCGATGCCGCTCAATTTGCGATCCAGTTCATGCAGCACTTCGCTGATGGTTTCTTCTGCGGCGGTAAAAAATTGCGGCTCGGCAACTTCCCGCAAGGTTTCCAAATGGCGTTGCTGGAGCATCCGGATGAGCGATGAACCGTGAACACCGAAGGTCACCGCATCGTCAATTGCCGCGATAATTTGATTGGTAACACCGGCCATCGCCGAAAAAACAGCCACAAGCCGGTTCTTTTTTGCACGGATGTTTAAAATATTCACGACGGTTTGAATTTGTTGAGTACTACCGACTGACGTTCCGCCGAATTTCAAAACCTGCATTTTTTCTCTCGATAATTTTGAGTTTCAGACCGTAATCCCGGTTCCGGGTTTTCCACCAAAAACCGGGATCAAATAGTTGAAAATAATACAATTAAACAAGTTCAGTTTCCGGCACTTTTGCCAATGCCTGCTCAAAATCCCAAATGATGTCATCGATGTGTTCGATACCCACGGAAACGCGCACGAGCCCGGGCGTTACGCCGGAATCGAGCTGTTCCTGTTCGCTGAGTTGTTGGTGTGTGGTCGATGCCGGATGGATTACCAGTGTTTTCGCATCGCCGACATTTGCGAGCAGACTGGAAACCTGCACATTGTCGATGAACGCTTTGCCGGCTTCGGTCCCGCCTTCCAATTCGAACACGAGCAGGCTGGCGAAAAATCCATCCCTTAGATATTTTTTGGCATTTTCGTAATACGGGTGATCTTCAAATCCGCCGTATGTCACACTGCTGACTTTGGGGTGATTGCGAAGCCATTCCGCCAGCTTTTTGGCGTTTTCGTTGTGGCGTTCCACGCGAAGCGAAAGGGTTTCGAGCCCCTGAAGCAATAAAAATGAATTGAACGGACTAATTGCCGGACCCAAATCGCGGAGCTGTTCCACCCGTGCCCGAATGATAAATGCGATGTTCCCGAACGGGCCATCCGCGCCAAAAACTTCCCAGAATTTTAGACCGTGATAACCGGGGCTCGGCTCTGTGAAAACCGGAAATTTACCGTTTGCCCAATTGAATTTGCCGGAATCGACAATCACGCCGCCGATGGATGTGCCGTGTCCGCCAATCCATTTTGTGGCGGAGTGGGTGACAATATCCGCACCGTGTTTGATCGGCTGGCACAAATAACCGCCTGCCCCGAATGTATTGTCCACTACCAGCGGAATGCCGTTGCGATGGGCAACATCTGCCAAAGCTTCAAAATCCGGTATATTTAATCGCGGATTGCCGATGGATTCCACATAAATTGCTCGGGTTTTCTCGTCGATCAGCCGTTCGAAATCTTCAGGATTGTCGCCTTCCACAAATTTTACATGAATGCCCAGTCGCGGAAAAGTCACTTTGAATTGGTTGTAAGTACCGCCATATAAATAACTTGTGGACACAATATTTTCACCAGCCTGAACAATGGTTGACAGCGCCAAAAATTGCGCAGCCTGCCCGGAAGCCGTGGCCAGTGCCGCAACGCCGCCTTCCAGCGCCGCAATCCGTTCTTCAAAAACTGCGGTTGTCGGATTCATAATACGTGTATAGATATTGCCAAATTGTTTTAGCGCAAACAACTCAGCCGCATGATCGGAATTATTGAAATTATATGATGTTGTCTGATAAATCGGAACGGCACGTGCGTTTGTTGCACCGTCCGGTTTGTGTCCGGCGTGCAGTTGCAGCGTTTCGAACCTGAATTGACGTTCTTCACTCATGATGCAAATTCTCCTGATTTATTTGATATTTGGATGTTTAAGCGAAAATTTTCCCGGGATATCGCTAATATTCATTGTTTTGTCAAAAAAAAATCCTCTACCGGAAAGATTTCGATAGAGGATTTAAAATGTCCACCTCTCTCATCTTTCCCCGTACGGGGTAGGAATTAGCACCTTGTCCTAAAATATCCTGACAGGTTGCTAAGGCTTCACAGGGCCTTTCCCTCAGCCTTTCTCGATAAGAGCTATTTTATGTTTCGCTAAATTTTTTTTACATACGCAATTTAGTCCATTATTAAAAAGCCCTTCCGAGATGCCTGGAAGGGCTGTGATTAAGTTCAAATTTAGTTATAAATCACCCTTCCGAATCATCTCATACAAATACACATGCACATGCAGCACATTTTTGCAAAAAACTGAGATTTCGGAAAAGCGTTGTTCATCATTTGTTCCTTTATTTCGCAAAAGTATAATCAATTCGAATCGGGTTGTCAAACAGTTTTTTTGTAGTACGAAAAATTTTATTCACTCATATTTTGCCAATCGATAATTATCTGGCACGATCATTCAAAGATGCATTATTTACGTTGAGCTGAGAAATCGTAATAAAAAGTTCCCTACGAAAAATGTAAAAAATTGTTTCAAAGAGTTGCATTTAAGCGATTATTTCGTAAATTCTCATCCGTGTGGAAAGAGTGCAGCGTAATTGACCCAAGTGACCCTGAAGCAATCTATTGTTGCTTCTACAATTATAAGCCGAATTGACAGACTGTGTTGACCCAATTTTCAACGACAGTTGTTCTGATCGCAACGCCTCTTCACATAGATGATCACTAAACAGTAATATTTGTCAAACCGAATTGTCGCATTTTTTTAGCCGCCTGCTTTTTGCGATTGTTTCGCAATCGGTTAAAATTGTCGAATAAATCCGCCTGATAATCACAAATAGCTGGACTATTTATGGAGAACTGCATGAAGCAAAGACACAATCCAATTAGCAACAAATTGTCATCTTATATGGTAATTTGGGTCATGTTAATGAACATGATTTTTTACAGTTGCACTGAGCCTTTGGAGCCGAACAATCCTGAGTTTGTTTCCTATAACGGGCCCATGATTGAAGATATTGCCGGTAATTGGGATTTTGCATATTTCACGGCTGTTGGGGTGCAGGATACATCTCTTCGTGATACTATTGATGCCGCAATTTTGGAATCCATAGTAAGTCCTGTAAGTTTTGATTCAATTGCGGGCAGTGAGTTAGTACTTCAAGTGCCAACTATTGATACATTGAAAAATTATTTTATTTATCAGAGGGATTCGGATATTAGTTTGACAATTGATAAAAACAAGAACTATACTTATTCCCTTTTCCGAACAGTGTTTTTTAAAAATCCTACTGATAGTTTGGAAATTGGAATCCAATTAATAGAGAATGGAATTTTGGACATTCGTGATGAAAATATGATTATTGTTCCTAAAAATTTAAATATACCTTTTCAAGGTTCTTTACTGACAGGCGAGTTAAGATTTGCAATCATAGACTATTCACATTCTGCAAATATCTTGAGCACGATTGGTGAAATACAGAATTATCCATTTTCAGATGGCAGTATCCAAGGTGCAAGAGCTTATTCTGCATTTCAAAAACTTTAAGAATTTCCTAAAGATAGAAAAAAAACTAAGCGAATATAGGAGCATTATTAATGTTCAATAAAAAACCAACCGCAATTATCCTGCTTTTTCTGCTGATGAGTTTTGTTGTTCTGCATGCAGGAACAACGGGTAAAATAGCCGGATCTGTAGTCGATGCAAACACCGGCGAGCCATTAATTGGTGCGAACATTGTACTCGAAGGCACGAATTTGGGTGCTGCAACAGATGTTGACGGATATTTTGTCATTCTAAACGTGTCACCGGATGCATATAAATTGACGGTGTTTTATGTTGGCTATAAAGAAACCACCCTCAATAATGTCCGGGTTAGTGTGGATCGTACGACCACATTAGAAATCAAAATGACATCCGCAGCAATTGAAGGTGAAACGGTAACGGTAGAAGCCGAGCGTGCCGCCATTGAACTGGACAGAACTCACAGCTCATCGGTGGTAACTTCTGAAACGGTAGATTTGCTGCCGGTTACGGAAATCGAAGAAATTATCCAGTTGCAGAGCGGTGTTGTCAGCAGTGGGGGACAGTTGCACTTCCGCGGCGGACGTGCTCGCGAAGTTTCCTATGTTGTTGATGGCGTTGCGGTAAACAACAGTTTTGCACAAAACGGCGGCAGTTTGGTCGAAGTTGACAACAATATGGTTGCAGAACTGGAAGTGATTACCGGTACATTTAACGCAGAATACGGTCAGGCACAATCCGGGGTTGTAAATATTGTTACCCGGCGTCCGGCTGCAAAATTCAGCGGTAATGTTGAATACTATGCGGGTGACTGGCTAAGCAATAAAACAAACATTTACAGCGAAGTAAACAATTTTGATGTTGTTGCTGAACAAAACGTTCAGTTCAGCCTGACCGGTCCGATTTTGTCGGACAAACTTGGATTTTTTATTACCGGTCGCTACAACAATAGCGAAAGCGTTCAGTGGTATCAGCGGCGCTTTAGTTCGGAAGATGGCTGGCGAATTGCTGCATATCGCGAATGGGCAAAAGATAATATTCAGGCAGGCGGCGTAATTAATATCCCTGATTCGCTTGGTCTTACTACAGGTGATGGCGCGACAGGTCCAGCGTTAACTTCAGATTATGGTTCTTTGCAAGCCAAATTGACCTATTCGGTAACCCCAAAAATTACAGTAGCTTATACCGGATTTGGCTCATATCGCGAATCACATGGTTCAACGGCGAGGGTGAACGTATTTTCGCCGGATAATCGCCAGACAACGCAAGATTGGCGGTATTCGCATTTCCTGCGTTTTCAACATTTTCCCAGCGATAATTTCTTTTACAACTTTGCCGCATCCTATCAACGCGATGATGGCGATTCGTATTTCAGAAAAGACAATAAAATTGCCCAATTCCCCGGTGATGACGGTATAATGGTTTCGCCATTTACAATTACAACTACAAACTTATCAGGTGGAACGCAATTTAACATTGGCGGAACGTCCGGTTTATATACCAATGCAGAAGGTCGCAATTATGTTGATAAATATGCATTTCAGGGCGATTTCAACTGGCAAGTTGACAAGATAAATCTGATCAAAGCCGGATTTTCTGTTACACAACATTATTATGATATCTACAATCGTGGATTCCAATTAACCTCCGCATGGGAAAATAACGACTGGCCGCTGGATAATTTTGTAAATCCGCGTGGCATGTCATTTGACGATTACTGGAGCTCGCTGAATTTATACTGGCGGAATTGGGAAACTATTTTTGACACAACCCGGGTTCGCGAAGTTGGTCGTGATGAAGTTGAATCCTACAGCGATTATTCGAATAAGCCGTTTGAAATGGCATTCTATCTTCAAGATAAACTGGAGCTTGGCTCCGATATTATCCTAAACGCCGGTGTTCGATACGATTATTTTAACGCAAACGAAAAAGTGCCCGCAAACTATCGCGCAGAGGCATCGCTGGTCGGTTCGGAACAGAATCTTGTTCAGTCTACGGTTAAATCACAGTTTAGCCCACGGTTTGCAATTTCTTTCCCGATTTCCTCGCAGGGTGCATTCCGGGCTTCATACGGTCACTTTTTCCAAATGCCGCCGCACGGCCGGATGTTCAATCAGCCGTTGGTTAGCCTTTCCCCGATTGATTTGGAAGACAGATTGCTCGGAAACGCAGATTTGGAGCCGGAAAAAACAGTCGCTTATGAAATCGGTTTGCAGCAAGGTATCGGAACTTCGATCGCTGTTAACATTAGTGCATATTATAAAGATTTCCGGAATTTACTCGGTATCGAACAAGTTCAAACGGTTGACGGTGTGAAATATACCCGCTTCGTCAATCGCGATTATGGTTTGTCCAAAGGTATAGTTGTGGACGTTACCAAGCGTTCCGGGAATTTCAATGGCGGCATGAACTACACAATGGCTTACACCAACGGCAGCAACTCCGATCCGACCGAGTTGTTTTTGGTAAATGCCACACCGAGTGTAACCGGTGCAACGGAAGTTTTTGTCGATCGTCAGGTGGCTCCGCTGGATTGGGATCAGCGTCACACCTTCAATTGTTATGTGAATTTTGTGAAGCCCAACAACTGGAGTGTTGGTATTACAGGATTTCTGGATTCCAATACACCGTTTTCACCCGATTTTCTGGAAAATTTTGGTTTGAACGAACGCGAATTTCGTAACTCCGCGAACAAACCGCTGAGCTGGAGTATCGATTTGAAGGCTAAGAAAAATCTGAATATCGCCGGATTAAAGAGCGTTCTGTTTTTCAAAGTTGATAACATTTTTGATCACTTGAACGCGGAAAATGTTTTTGCCGCCAGTGGTAAAGCAGATGAAAATGCACGATTACCCGAAATTACATTAGTAATGGAGGGCGAAATTGAGAGTGAAGGTGTTATTAGCTTTCAGGAAGCAGATTTGCGCCCAGACTTTTTCTCTGCTCCCAGAAAAGTGCAAGTCGGTTTTGAATTCAAATTCTAAACCGGGTTTGACAGGTAAAGATACCGGAAAAGAGAATACGAAGATTTTATATAATGAGGTAATTAAATGCTTAAGCGATTTTTAGTTCGGTGTTCAATATACGTTTTCATTTTGGCTTTTGCAGGAAACAGCCTGGTTTTTGCCGAGGCTTCCGAAAAAGACAAAAATGAAAAATCTGGCGAAAGAACAAACAATTCTCTCCAAAGCTCCCGTGGCCAATACAACCGGCTGTCCAAAACCAGCCAGGAAAATGAAGGCAACCGGATTTATTACAGAACTGTTTTTATTGATGGTAACCTGGTAACCGGTCAAATTGATAACCGTGGGTTACTCTCAAACGGAGACGGCAATAACCGTGGAAATTACCTCGCATGGCCAAAAGGCGCACAGCAGGTACCTTCAATTTTTGGCGGTTTCTTTTACGTTGCGGCAGAAGTTAACGATGTTAACGGAAACCCGATCGCAATTATTTCCGACCCGTATGATTTTGGAAACGGAAACCGTGTCAACCAACCGCGTCCGCACCTTGCCATATGGCAGCCGATTCCCGGATATTACAACCTGGATATTCCAAGCTCATTGCGCACACCGCTCGTTTATGGTATCAGCGAAGATGTGGGGGAAGATGGTGAACCGGGAACAAATGATCCCGGCGAAGGCGATGGTATTTTGCAACCGATCGAGGACTTCAACGGGAACGGCGAACTGGATCTTTCGATGCGGAATGCGATTGGCTGGTTTGCCACAACTGCACGGAAAGAAACCTGGCCGGAATATTGGCCGGCACAATCCTACGAAGGCGACACCCGCCAGATCGGAGATAACTTTCCCGGCGTTCGTGCAGGACGCTGGAATGGCGAAAACGGCGCAAAGCCGCGTGCGGATCAGGAAACATATTATGTAATGAACGATTATGAAAATGATCAATTTTTATACTTTCCATTTGATGACGACACCAGAAGCTGGCCGGATGGCAAACGTGGATTGGGCATGGAAATTGAAGTTCGATCCTATCAGTGGAACGGCCGTTTGGCGGAAGATTTGTTAATTAATCTTTACGATATCACCAACAAAGGAAAAGATATCGAGAAGTCGGTTGTCGGGATGATGGTTGACCCGGACATGGGTATCAACACCGGTAACGACGCAGATGCACAAACGTTGGATGACATCACATACACCTGGAACAAAAGCGGACGCGATCCCGATACCGGATTCCCAACGGGATATTTTGGTTTTGCCTTTTTGGAAAGCCCTGGTTTATCTTTTGACGGTATCGATAACGATCTGGATGGATTAATCGACGAAAGCCAATCAAACGGAATCGACGACGACGGCGACTGGGATACATGGGAAGATTTGGATGGCGATGGCGTGTTCACAAATGAAGACGTTAACTACAATCGTATTCTCGATGAAGGTGAAGACGTTAACGGAAACGGAGAACTGGATATCGATCGTATCAACGATGACTTGGGCTTTGACGGACTCGGACCGGAAGAAGTTGGATATCCCGGACCCGACGCCGGCGAAGCAGACGGTTTACCGACACTCAATGAACCCGATTTTGAATTCACAGATAACGACGAATCGGATCAGGTTGGTTTAACATCAGTATCCTTTCATGCTTACACATGCTGTATGGATAACGATCAGGAATATTGGCAACGCCTCCAACCGAACCCGGACAGCCTGATTTCCCGCGATCCGGACTGGGCAACGGACGTTGCTTTTGTATACGGTAGCGGTTTTGTCGATTTTACCGAGCGCGTAGTGTTTGGTGAAACTCGCAAAGAAACCCACAGTTATGCAATTGCGCTGGTATTCGGAAACGATTTCCCGGATGCATTGCGGAACAAAAAAACCATGCAGATTATTTACGATAACGATTACAACTTTGCCAAACCGCCGAGCCAATCCACACTTACAGCGACAGCCGGCGATGATAAAGTTTTTCTGCAATGGGATGATATTTCGGAAAAGTCTTTCGACCCGATTTACAAACGCGACTTTGAAGCGTATTATGTTTACAAATCAACGGTGCCTTCATTCGAAGATATTCGCACCATTACGGATGCTTTTGGCAACCCGTTACTTTTTAAACCCCGCGCAATTTACGATTTAGCAAATGGGATTCAGGGCTTGCACCCGGTTAGTCTTGGTAGCGAATTGGGTAGTGATAGTGATTTGGGAACAACCTACAACATGGGTAATGATTCCGGTCTCAAACATTTTTATATCGATTCCGTCGATGTTACAAATGGCAGAACATATTATTACGCGATTTCTGCTGTTGACCGCGGTCATCACAGTTCATTTTACGATATTCTGGGAGATTCCACTTTACAAGACCTCGCAGATATCGCACCCACTGAAACACCGATCAACGTGCAGGTTGACCTCTTAGGTCGCGCAATTGCTTTTGATAGAAATACTGCTCGGGTAATTCCCACAGAATTATTAGCTGGATGGGAAGAACCCGGCTTGAAAGATAATCAGGTTGAAACCGTCGAAGGCAACGCCACCGGTTCGGTTTCGATAGAAGTTTATAACCCGCTCATCATGCAAAACGGTGCTCGCTATCGGGTTACTTTTGAAGATGATGGCAGATACGTTTTCCTCGATTCCGCCAATTATACCGGCGAATTGAGCCGCGTAAAACTGGAATCGCTCAGCAAAAATGCAACCGTATTGAATTTGTTAAATCCTGCCAATAATGCCAAAACAGACGAGGCAATTACCGAAGGATTTTATTTTCTGGTGCAGAACGATACCACAAAAATTGATACCACAAAATCCAAATGGATTAGTGGTGTCTCAACCCTGAAGTTATTTGATAAAACTGAGCCAAGCTTTTTCCGGGTAAAACGCGATTTTGAAATACGTGTGTTGGGTGAAAACGCAGATTCATCCGTTACCCGACGCCCGGTTAATTTCCAGATTTGGGATGTAACAGATCCCGGAAATGAAATTCAGATGGACTTTTTCATCTTCGACCGGAACGAAGTTGGTAAACTGGATCAAAACGACGACATCACAATTGTAAAAACGATTCAGGGACGTAAAAACCTCTATCGGTTCGAATTTAATTACCCTGCAGATCTGGATACTTCGCAATATGTTGCACCCCAAAATGGTGATGTTTACAAAATTGTAACCCGTAAAACATTTGATCGGGATGATGTTCTTGAATTTGAACTCTTTGGAAATGCAGTAAACACAGAAATGGCCAAAAACGAACTCGATGAAATTTACGTAGTTCCCGATCCCTACATTGCATACAACCTTGATGAACGATTGGTTGTAAACCGCGATGAAGGCCGCGGCGATCGTAAAGTTGAATTTGTAAATTTACCGGAAAAATGCACGATCAAAATCTTCACTGCATCGGGTAAATTTGTTCGGGAGCTGGACCACAACGCATCATCCAGCAATCGCCGGCGTGCATGGGATTTGCGTACGAGAGACGGTTTGGAAGTTGCATTCGGAATATATTTTTATGCCGTTGAAGCGCCCGGAATCGGTGTGAAAACCGGCAAGTTTGCAATTATCAAATAAATGTGAATGCGTTTGATGACGGATTTTCAAGAACTTTGTAAATGATAGGGTAATAAAATGCTTAAAATCAAACATATAATTCTGCTGCTGACAGTGTTGGGTTATGCCGCTTTCGGGCAATTTCAAACGGAAGTCAGCAATGTTGGTACCAACGCAGCCTCGTTTCTTGAAATTGGTGTTGGCGCAAGGGCAATGGCGATGGGCGGTTCTTACACCGCATTATCTAACGATCCGACAGCAATGTATTACAACCCTGCGGGTATCGTTTGGATGAACAATATCCAGTTGGAATTGATGCACAACGAATGGTTGGTTGGCACAAATTTCGAATATTTGGCGACCTCCATGCCTTTGCCGATGTTCAACGCTGCTGTTGGCGTCAGCTTCACAATGCTCGATTTTGGTGAGCAGCCCGTGCGAACGGTCGAAAATCCCGAAGGGAACGGCTTGACTTACGGCGCAAGAAGCTTTGCTGTCGGTGTTACTTACGCACAATCACTGACAGACAGGTTCAGCTTTGGCCTCACAGGAAAATACATCAACGAAAAGATACTCAATGTCAGTGGTGGCACCACTGCAATTGATTTGGGGATATTCTATCTGACTCCGGTTGAAGGCATGAAGCTTGGCATGAGCATCAGCAATTTTGGCGGTCAGATTCGTTTGGACGGTCGTGATCTGGATACTGTGCTCGACCCGAACGAAAATGTCACAACGATTGACAACGTGCCCGTTTCCTACAAAGTCGGGTCTTATCCGCTGCCGCAAATTTTCCGTGCCGGTATTTCATACTCCAAACAACTTGGCTCTTTTTCGGAAGTGACGCTGACAACAGATTTACTGCACCCCAGCAACTCGACCGAAAGTATGGGTTTTGGTATTGAATACGGTTTTGCAGGAACTGTTTTCTTGCGCGGTGGTTATGAAAATGCGTTCGAAGATGCCGGAATAAATGGGTTGACCCTCGGTGGCGGGATTGATTATCAGACACCGACTAGCCTCGGATTCCGTATCGATTATGCATATTCTGACTGGGGAATTCTGGAAAGCGTTCATCGCTTCTCTTTAGGATTGGTATTCAACTAAACATATTTGGAAGATATTTTTTCTGGAATGGATAAAAAAATAAGCAATATCGTGATTTTCAAAACAATAAAATCGCTGTTATTCGTAACAGCGATTTTTGTCTTATATGGCTGTGCCAAAAAAGAAGAACCGGTTGTGGCAACTATCGGGGAAGAATGCATCACGGTATCAGATTTTGTGATGAGCTACGAAAATGCATCAGGACATCTCAAACCTGGTGAGACGGTTGAGACCAAAAAACGCAGCTATCTGGATTTCATGATCAACGAAAAACTGCTCGCGAAAAAGGGCTACCAATTAGGTTTGGAAAAAAGCACCTGGATTTTGGCCGAAACAGAAGAATTGCGTCAGGAACTGATGATCGATGCGCTGTTGGAAGCCGATGTCCGCAGCAAAATTAAAGTGACGCCGGACGAGATTAAAGCAGAAATCAACAAATCCAAAGTGACGTTTAAATTCAGGTATTGGCCGGAAAATAATTTGGAGAACGCCCAAAAAGTTGCCCAACGCATGCGCGAAGTCGGCTATGCCGAAACGGTCGACGAGCTGCAAAATAATAATCCGGAACGGCGCAGAATCGATCCCAATCTATTGATCAGCGATTATGTCGATTACCAGCAAATCAGCCCGGAAATATTGCAAGCCATCGAAAATTTGCCTTTTGGCGAAATTTCCGATCCGGTAAAAATTAGCGATAACTATTTGATTTTTCAAGTGTTGGATATTCGCCGATCCGCGGTAACAACCAACGAATATAAAAGCCAGGCATCGCGGTTTGAGCAAATTATTTTTTACCGGAAATATGGCGAAATGGTTAAAAAATACGTCGTCGATATGATGACGCCGCTGGAAGTAAAAACCAAAGCTGAGGCATTTAACCTGTTGGCTCCCGCACTTGTTGAGTGGGAAAAGAATTTTGATATCAAACGCGGCGTATTTTTGCTGGATGTAAAAAATGCGGCGGATAAATTTACCGCGATGGCAAAATTGCGGGATAATTTTGATGCGGAGTTTTTCACCTGGCGCGATGGCAGTGTTTCGATCGGCGAGTTTCTGCCATATTTCAAAACGCGATATGTCAACCCGGAAACCGCAAAATCCGATGATTATCGAACCATTCTGGACTATGCCATTCAGTTGTCCATTCGTGATTATTTTTCTGTTCAACGCGCAAAAGATCGTGATTTGGCGGATGCGCCGAACGTGCAAAAAGGGTTGAAAACATGGCAGGATAAATGGGTTTTTGAAGCATCTGCCAGTCATATCACAAAAAAAATGCCCTTCACCGACAACGATTTGATCGATTTTTACACCAATTTCAACGATAAATATGTTGTCAATAAAGAAAAGGGACCAGTGCTGGATTACGATGCTCCGCAAGTCAAAAACGATGCGATGATCCACAAAAAAATTCAACTGCTCCAGCAAACCTGCGACAGCCTCCGGAATGTTTTTCCCGTCAACATTAACCAAGATGTATTGGATACCATAAAGGTTGTTCAGTTCAAAAACAATCCGTGGGCGACCACCAGGTTTTATCGCGCCGGCACCAATCGTCCGATTTTCCCGACGGTCAGCGAAAACTGGAAACTTGCCAACCCCTGATTCAATTATCCCTTTCATTTTCAATGGTGCTGGTTTAATTTCCTGCCGTTCTGCGATTTAATTTATTCAAAATCAAACCCCCGGAATCAATGAATTTCTCAAAAATTTCCGATCTCAATCCCGAACAGCGTCGCGCGGTGGAATATCAGGATGGTCCACTGCTGATTCTCGCCGGTGCCGGCAGCGGCAAAACCCGTGTGCTCACTTACAAAATCGCCTATTTGCTTGACAGGCGCGTGGTTCAGCCATGGGAAATTTTGGCGGTAACATTTACCAATAAAGCGGCCGGGGAAATGCGTCACCGGGTGGATGAACTGGTGGGAATGGCTACCGACGGCATGTGGATCGGCACGTTTCACTCAATTTGCGCGCGCATTTTACGCATCGAAAGCCAGCATCTCGGATACGATACCAGTTTCACGATTTACGATGTTGACGATCAGGTAAGGCTGATTCAGCAGGTGATGGAAGGGTTGAACATCAACCAAACCACATTGAAACCGCGCTCAGCGCAGCATAAAATCAGCGATTGCAAAAACAAATTGATCAGCCCGAAAATGTTTGAGGAGCGCGCCGGCGATTTTACAGACCGGCAAATTGCCAAAATTTATCACGGATATGAAACAGCTTTGCGGCGCAATAACGCCATGGATTTTGACGATCTGCTGATTAAGCCGCTCGATTTGTTCACTCGCGAGCCTGAAATCCTCAAAAAATATCAACAAAAATTTCGCTACGTGTTGGTGGATGAATATCAGGATACCAACAAAGCGCAGTATTATTTTGTCAAAAAGTTGTCCGAAACGCACCGGCGAATTTGCGTTGTGGGTGACGAAGACCAGAGTATTTATCGCTGGCGCGGCGCGGATATCGAAAATATCCTCAGTTTCGAACGCGATTACCCGGACTGCGAAGTGGTGCGGCTGGAGCAAAATTATCGCTCCACCCAAATTATTCTCGATGCCGCGAACGCGGTGGTGCGCAACAATTCCAAACGGCTCGGCAAAAATTTGTGGAGCGATAAATCCGGCGGTTCGGATATCCAGGTTGTCGAAACATCGGACGAAGGCGTTGAAGCTGCCCAGGCTGTTTCTATTTTGAAACAGGCCAAACGCGATCACGATCTGGATTTTCGGGACATGGCGATTCTCTACCGGACGAACGCGCAATCGCGGGCGCTGGAAGACAAGCTCCGACGCGCCAACGTGCCGTATGTGATTGTCGGTGGCACCAAATTTTACGATCGCAAAGAAGTGAAAGATGTGCTCGCTTATCTGCGGGTGTTGGTGAACAATAATGATTCGATTGCACTGCAACGGATCATCAATTTCCCGACACGGGGAATTGGCGGCAAAACGCTCCAAAAATTGCAGGAATTTGCCGATCGCAACGGCATTTCGCTGCACAATGCGATGTTCAGTGCGGCAAGTATCGATGGGCTTCCCGCCGGTGCCAAAAGCAAAGTGCTGGAATTTGCCGGACAACTGGCGAATCTGCAAAATCGAATTGAGGTGTCCAGCGCATTTGAAATCGCGACTGAAGTTGTGGACATGTTCGGGCTGGCGCGAATGTATGACCTCAGCGCATTGCCCGACGACCAAACCCGGTTGGAAAACATCAACGAATTGTTGAACAGTATCGCGGCGTTTTCCGAAAACGCGACCGGCGAATTTGCCACGCTCGCCCAATATCTGGAAGATGTGGCATTGCTGACCGACATCGACCGCTGGGACCCGACCAGCTCTGCCGTAACGCTGATGACGTTGCACAGCGCGAAAGGTCTGGAATTCCCGCTGGTGATTGTCGCGGGGATGGAAGACGGGTTGTTTCCGCTGTTCCGTTCGCTGGAAAATGATGAAAATCTCGAAGAAGAACGCCGGTTGTTTTATGTTGGAATGACACGCGCAAAGGATTATTTATATTTAACTTGGGCGCGCCAGCGGCGACGATTTACATCCGGCGGCACCGGCAATTCTTTTCGTAGTATGGCATCCCGTTTTCTGAACGAAATCCCCATCGAATTTTTGAAAACGCGCACGTCTGTCGGCAGTTGGGAAGGCACGGATAACTCGCGGTACAATCGCCATCGCAGCTACGACGATTCGCAGGCGCCAACCTACGCCGCCGAAATGATGACCAGCGAAGGCATTTGGAAAATTGGCGATTGGGTGATTCACGAAACCTATGGCCGCGGGCAAATTTTGGGCATGGAAGGCACGGGAATGGGCACCAAACTCAGCGTGTTTTTCAAAGGCGCCGGGATGAAAAAGCTGATCGCCGAATATGCCAACCTGCAAAAAGCGGATAGCTGATGTTGTAATCGATATCCCATTTCCCCGATTACCCAAACCGTGCTTTTGGCAAATCCGTCCAGCGTGTGGTGTAACGGGGCGAGAGCCGTTGCTGGCGCAATCGCCACCCGTTTTGCCGGGCACCCTGCGACGCAATAAATAACGCATCTTTCCCTATTTTTTGATTTAGCGAGTCCATGATTCCGGAAATCCGCTGTTGCCTGTCCCGCTGAACATCGTCGAACAGGTTGAGCTGTGTTTCGGTTTCCGGGAAAATATCATCTACCATTACCCCTGCTTTTTTGTATCGGTACCCTTCTCTGAAAATTAATCGCAAACAACGCAGCGCGTATGTGACCAACTCCGGCGTACTGTTGCTGGCCACGGGCAATTCGATGATGCGATAATTGCAATATTGCGGCTGATCCGGCCGGAAACAGTTGGTGTGCAAAAACACCGAAATCTGTTTGGCGCAGGATTTATCCACCCGCAATTTTCGGGCGCAGTTGCCGGCAAACGCGGTGACTGCCGATTCCAGATCGGTGAGCGCCGTTACATCATCGCCAAACGAGCGCGAAGTGCAGATCCCTTTTTTCGGTCCCGGAACGGTTTCCAGCGCGATGCACGGTTTGCCGCGCAGTTCCTCAACCAGGCGCAACCCGACGACCGTTAATTCTTTCAAAATCCAGGAATCGTGTGCTTTAACGAGCTGCCCGGCGGTTTGGATGCCAAATTTACCCAACCGGTTGGTGTATTGTTTGCCAATTCCCCATAAATTTTCTACCGGAAAATGATCCAGTATGCCGCGAATGAGCGCGGGATTATCCAGCACACAAATGCCCGAATAACCGCTCCACCTTTTTGCGACGTGATTAGCCAGTTTCGCCAGCGTTTTGGTGGGCGCAATGCCTACGCCGGTGGGAATTTTGGTGTATTGCCGAACCGTATCGCGAACGGATTCGGCAAACAGCGGCCAATTGTTGGCGCGCATCCCCCGCAAATCCATGAACGCTTCGTCGATGGAATATACCTCCACCGCCGGCACAAAACCGGCCAGCGTTTGCATCACCCGTTGGCTCATATCGCCATACAGCGCGTAGTTGCTGGAAAATATCGTAACATTATGTTTTTCCAACACTTGCTGTATCTGATACGCCGGCCGCGCCATATCAATGCCCAGCCGTTTTGCTTCCGGGCTGCGCGCCACAATACAACCATCGTTATTGGAAAGCACCACCACCGGCGCATGTCGCAAATCCGGGCGAAACACCTTTTCGCAGGAGGCGTAAAAGCTGTTGCAATCCACTAATGCGAACAAATTTTGCCTCAATATCTGTGGATTGCGAAAGTCACTTTTCCCCAGATTTCGAAATCCCGCTCCGGTTTTACCAGAATCGGGTCGAAATCGCCGTCCATCGCCATCAGCAGAATGTGGTTGTCGCGCTGAATCATGCGTTTTACCACAAACCCGCCGTCCAGCACTGCCAGAATAATTTCGCCGGATTTGGGTGTGATGGAAGTGTCAATAATCAACAGATCATCGTTGCAGATGCGCTCCGAAACCATGGAATCGCCTTCCACCCGGAAAATGTAGGTTGAGTTCGGATGCTGGATAAGCAATCGATTGATATCCAGCTTGCCTTCCAGATAATCATCCGCAGGGGAGGGAAAACCGGCGCGTGCCGGTATAAAGCTGAACTTCAGCAGCAGCGGTAGCCGGACAACCGGCAGGAGATGTTTGTTTTTACACGGTCGATCCATCGCCATAAAATCCTTTTTAAATAGTGGAATAAAAATCACTAATTATGGCTTATCATCGACCCTTGAACCCAAAAACAGAGAATCTTTTGTGAAAATAAGTGAATTTATGTATATCTAAAAGTGCGCCGAATCAACAAAAACGAAACGCTAAAATTTACCAAGCTACACCAGTTTTTAGACCATTCAGTGCTCGTAATTGATTGCTATTGAACACAATTATTAAATTTTACGCCGCAATTTGCAAGCGTTAAGGTTCATTCATTTTGTGTCGAAATTATTGATTAGAATCAAAATAAGTTAGTAGAATTAGAAATGTGGGTAATTGAATTGAAAAAGAGTTTCCTGAACAAAAGTGCTTTAATAGACCAAATTGAGAAGCAGGCAAAAGTTGGATATTGGGTTCTGCAGTTAGCAACAGAAACCACAATATGGTCGGAAGGCACTTATCGAATATACGGTATTGACCCAGGTAAACCATCCCCCTCAAAAACAGAATATTTCCAGCTGGTGCATCCGGATGATGTTGAATACGTTCAATCGAAAGTTGTAGAATGCATTGCCAACGGGAATTGTCAGTTTAGCCAGCGAATTATCCGGCCGGACGGCACGGTGCGTGTCGTCCATTCAAATGTTGTTACGGAATATGAGAATGGGCAGCCGGTTAACATCACCGGCACCTGTCAGGATATTACGGAACTGCACGAAGCAAAAGAGAGCTTGGCCAAAGCGAATAGCAATCTGAAAGCGGTTGTAAAATCTATCAAGGATATCGTGTTTCAGTTTGATGAAAATGAACGGTTTCTCACGGTATGGGTGTCCGATCCCTCACGTTTGTTTATGCCGGAAGACGTATTTATCGGCAAAACCATCCGGGAAGTTTTTGCGGATGAGTTCGGGGAATACTTCTCAGAGAATTTTAAAACGGTGCTCAAAACGGGTAAAACGATAAAACTGGAGTATCAACACCCCGCCGATAAACGGTATTATATAGCGACGATTTCCAGAGTGATCGATCCGGTAAGCGGTGCAAAAACGATAACAGCCGCAATATCGGATATTACGGAAAAATTTGAGCTGCAGCAAAAACTGCAAATCAACGAGCAGCGTTGGGCGTTTGCACTGGAAAACGCAAACCAGGGAGTGTGGGATTGGGATGTTGAAAACAATACAGTATTTTACTCCGATACCTGGAAAAAACTGTTAGGCTACGAACCGCACGAAATTTCGGATACGCTGGATGAGTGGGCAACTCGGGTGCACCCGGAAGATTTGCCCAAAGCCAAACAAAAGATTGAAAAACATATTAACGAAGAAACCAGACATTATTACATCGAATTTCGTATGCGCCACAAATTCGGGCATTATGTATGGATTATTTCACATGGGAAAATTATTGAACGCACTGCAGAAGGTAAACCCAAACGCTTTATTGGCACACATACGGATATTTCCAAGTTGAAAAAAGCGGAAGCGGAAGTTCGCAGATTGGCACTCGTTGCAGAAAGAACCATCAATGGTGTATTGATCACTGATACGCAGGGAAGAATTACATGGGTGAATAAAAGTTTTGAACAAATATCAAAGTATAGCATGGATGAACTGGCGGGCAAAAAGCCAGAGGATTTGCTTTCCGGTCCCAAAACAAAACAGAAGACAATAAATGATATTGCTAAAGCGATTGCGGCACGCGAAACTTTCCGGGGCGAAGTTTACAACTATAGCAAAGATGGATCCGGGTATTGGGTGTATCTATCGCTGACGCCGATTTACGAAAACGGCAAATGGCAAGGCTATATTTCGGTCGAAACTGATATTTCCGAAAAGAAACGGACAGAAGAAAAGCTTTCGCGTTCTGAAAAAATGTTGAAAAAAGCCCAGGAAACGGCCAAAATCGGGCATTGGTATTTCGATGTAATCAATAACACGCTGGAATGGTCCGAGGAAACAAAAAATATTCACGATGTGGCTGTTGATTTTTCGCCAAATGTTGCAACGGCAATAAATTTCTATCATCCGGAAAGTGTGGCGAAAATTCAGGCGGCATTCAAAAAGGCGTTGTTGGGTGAGCCGTATAATCTGGATCTGAAAATTATTTCTGCGGCAGGTATCGAAAAACATATTCGCACAATGGGACGCCCAGAATACGAGGGGGATAAAATAATCGGTGTTTCGGGCATCTTTATGGACATCACTCGGGAAAAAGAAGTTGAAATATTGCTCCGGGAAAGCGAAAATCGCTTAAATGAAGCGCAAATTTTGGCTGCAATTGGTAGCTGGGAATATCTGGTTCGAAAAGATGAAGTGATAATGTCCAAAGGGATGGCCAGAATTTGGGAAACTGAGGAAATGCAGTTTTCCAGAGAGCAATTTTTAAATTCCGTACATCCGGATGATGTTGAAAAGTTGAAAGAATACATTCAGGCATCGATAGTTGATAGTAAGAAATATGATTTGTTGCATAGAATCGTTACGCCGAATGGGACCATCAAATACATTCACGCAAAAGCCGATGTGGTTTTAAACCGTGCCGGTTTTGTGCGGGCAGTACGCGGAACATCGCAAGATGTTACGGAAAAAGTGCGATACGAGCAGGAATTGATCGCGGCAAAAGAAAGGGCGGAAAAAGCATCGCATTCAAAAGCGGAGTTCCTTTCGATGATGTCGCACGAAATTCGCACGCCGCTGAATGCTGTAATCGGGATGACGCATCTGTTGCGGCAGGAAAATCCCCGTGATGATCAAATCGAAAATCTGAATACGTTAAAATTTTCCGCTGAAAATCTGCTGGTGCTGATCAACGATATTCTCGATTTTAACAAGATTGAAGCCGGGAAAATAGAATTTGAGGAAAATGCGTTCGATGTGGCGCGATTGGTGGAAAGCATTTGCCACGCGATGAGCTTTAAAGCGGAGGAACAATCGAACCAGTTGCTGACCAAAATCGGTAAAACTGTGCCAAAAGTGGTTGTTGGCGATGCAATCCGGCTGAATCAGGTGCTGACAAATTTGATTAACAACGCACTAAAATTTACGGAAAAAGGCAACGTAACGGTTTCAGTGAAAAATTTGGGGATCAAAAATGATTTTGTCAAACTCCTATTCAGCGTGAGAGATACGGGCATTGGCATCGAAAAAGAAAATTTGTCACGTATTTTCGAAAGCTTTACGCAGGCGCGATCCAACATTTCCAGAATGTATGGCGGCAGCGGTTTGGGTTTGGCAATTACCAAAAGACTACTCGAATTACAGGATAGTCAAATATTTGTAAAATCTGAGGTTGGTAAAGGCTCTGAGTTCTCATTTGTGATGCGTTATCGTGTTCCGTTAAATCAGATACTGAAAACAGAGGAGACAAGTTTTGTCGCCGATACGTTTTCATCGCTGAAAGGAACCAGGGTTTTGTTGGCGGAGGATAACCGTGTGAATATCCGTGTTGCCCAAAAATTTTTGAATAAATGGGATATTGAGGTGGATACGGCAGAAAATGGCAAAATCGCGCTGGAGAAAGCGCGACTGAACAATTATTCTGTCATTTTGATGGATTTGCAAATGCCGGAAATGGACGGACTCGAGGCAACCCGGCAAATTCGAAATCTGGACGACAGCCGTTATTCGACGGTTCCTATTATTGCACTCACTGCTTCCGCGTTGATGGAAACCAAACGAGATGTGTACACCGCAGGGATGAACGATTATATTACAAAACCGTTTAACCCTGCCGAATTATATCGGAAGCTCAAAAAATATTCCGTTTGAGTAACGGAAATTGATCAAAAATAAAAAGCGTCAGCGAAACTACCTGTTCGCTGACGCCAAAAACAGCTTCATTCATCAAAATTATTTAGCAAGAACCATTTGTTTAGCCTGCCGTTTTCCATTGTTGATCACTTCGTAAATATATATTCCGGATGGACTTAGCTCGCCTCGGTCGTTGCGCCCGTCCCAACGGACCGCATGAAGCCCGGATTGCAGAAAGCCGTCGGTCAACGTCCGGACAACCTGACCGTTGATGTTATACACTGTTAATTCAACTTCGCCGGACTGCGGAATCGTAAAGCGGATTTGCGTTTCCGGGTTAAACGGGTTGGGGTGGTTGGGGTAAAGTTCAAATGACTGTGGCAGATCGCTGATAGCCGGATCATCGATTCCGGTTACGCTGCCGACAACTACAGAGGTGGAATCCCACAGCCGCGATGGTCTTCTGTAACCTGCATTAATCAGATATTTTCCGTTAGCAGGTGCCGTTAAAATGAACGGGTTGTCGTTGGATGAATTTTCAACATCTACCACATTTCCATTTTCATCAATCAGCTCACCGGCAACTTCCTGACCGGCGGTAACACCAATCAACGTGACTTCGATTTGCATATTCGGCAGCATTTGTGTGCTCACTATTCCGGCATCGTGATTGTGGCAGTTGCCGCCGGAGCACCCGGGATCGCTCAATCCGTTATCATCCGGTTTGGAAATACCGAGCGAATAAAATACAAATACAGACATTGTCATAAAAAACATAAACAGAGAAAATTTGACTTTCATTCCCGACTCCATTTTTTTGGTAAACGAATAAATTTACAATTATCCTGAAATCAATTGGAGTGCCAGAAATGTAAATTTGGCAAAAACATTTTTGATTTGTCGCTGTATGTGGTTGTTTTTAAACAACTAATATAAAATATATATGTTTTGTTTTTTTTGTGAGGCGTTTTTCAGAAGCGATCTGAATAATCAATAATTCAGAATAAATGTGCCGAAATTATACAAGTTTTGCTGTTCGAAATCAACGATTTGGACGCTGTTTCAGATTGTTTTGATGTATTCTTTAAAGGATTGCAATTGGCGAAACTCGCCAATGATGCCCACCAAATCTGACTTTTCAAATGTGAAATTCGCATGCGGATTCGGGAAAAATTGCTCATCGCGGATAACTGCAACAATCGAAACACCGGTTTTTGCCCGAACGTGCAATTCCGAAATACTTTTGCCAACAAACTGGCTGTTTTCCGGAATATTGATCCAATTCAGATCCAGCCCGCGCGATACGCTTTTAAGCTGCGAAATAATCCGGTAGTGATGCTCGGAATCGTAAAGCGGTGCATACAATTCTTTGTGAACGACATCGGTAAAATCGTTGATCTGGTTCATCGGAATGTTCAAATGGATCAACGCTTGCCGGGTTAATTCCAGGCTGGCTTCGAACTCCGGCTGCACCACTTCGTAAACCCCTTTTTCGTGCAATTCCGACATATGCTCGATATTATTTGCACGCGCGACAATGCTCAAATTAGGATTCATTTTTCGCGCTTCATCCACAATTGCGTTAGATATCGCTGCCGATGGCGTGGTAATTACCAGCAATCGTGCATTATTCACTGTCGCAGCTTCCTGCACAATGTGCTGCGATGCATCGCCGTAAATCACCGGCAATTTTTCCGTTTTGAAATATTCCACCCGGCGATGATCCAGTTCAATAATCACAAAATTCAACGACAATCGTTTCAGGATTTTGGCAATATTTTGCCCTACCTGCCCGCCGCCGGCGATCACAATATGGTCTTTCAGCTCAGTATCCGGCAGGTTGATTGTTTCCAGTTTCTCCCGTTTAAACACGGATTTTTTGAGTGAATACAGCGGTTGGGTTAAGCCGGATAGGAGAGGGGTGATAAACATCGTGACCACCGCCGTTGTGAGGATCAGCGAATATAAATTGGCATCGATGGATTGTGTGTTCAGCCCAACTCGCGCCAGCACAAACGAAAATTCGCCAACCTGAAATAGCCCGAAAGCGATGGCAATCGGGATAACGTTTCCGTAGCCAAACAACTTGCCGATCACGCCAAAAATTAATCCTTTGCCGATCACTACAAACAGGATGAGATATAGCACCAGTTGATAGTTGCTCACCAAAAAGGAAATATCCAGTAGCATGCCCACAGATGTAAAAAACAGCAGCCCGAAAATATCTCGCAGCGGAATAATATCGCTGAGCGCCTGATAGCCGTAATCCGATTCGCTGAGCACCATCCCAACCACAAACGCCCCAAATGCAAAAGATAGCCCAAAAATATGAGTGCCGTAACCCACACCCAACCCCAACGCTGTAATGGTCAACAGAAAAAATTCCCTGGAATTTCCTCTGGCAATATATTTCATGAGCAACGGTATCAGGCGGGTGCCCAAAATGATAATCAGAAAAAGAAAAATCGCTGCTTTCAACACCGCCCAACCGATCGCCGGCAAACCGGACTGAATATCGTTGAGTTGCGGTAAAATGATCATCAGTGGAACGATCGCCAAATCCTGCACGATGAGCATCCCGATCATCACCCGGCTGGAAAGGGTGCCCATTAATCCTTTGCTCATCAGGGTTTTGAGCACAACCATCGTGCTGGAAAGTGAGAGTAGTGCACCCAGCCACAGCGCCGATTTCCAATCCCAACCAAACAAATAGCCAAACAAATAGCCCCATCCGATGGTCAGGAGCATTTGCAACGGCGTGCCAAAAAGGGCGATTTTGCGAACCGGTTTTAATTCTTTTAACGAAAATTCCAGCCCGAGCGCAAACAACAGCAGCGCGACGCCGATTTCTGCGAGCATTTCAATATCGTGAATATTCGAGACGGTGATACCGCCGGTGTACGGACCGATCAGTACACCAGCCAAAATATATCCCAAAATCAACGGCTGTTTGAGGAAATTGGCGAGAATGCCGCCCAGTAAGGCAAATAAAACAATAATGACGATATCTGTTGCAATACCCATTGAGTGATCGATCTATTATAAAATTAACTGTAATTGAGGCATAACAACTGCCTGCAAGTGTAATTGCAGGTAAATGATACAATTAAGCCGGGCAGCAAGCAATTGAAATTCATTATTTTTCAATTTAGAAATTTGGCAGGAATTTGTTGTGTTAACGGAGTGGTTGTGGTGCGGATTCCCCGATTACGGTAGCGGAAACTGCGTCGCGGAAGGTGGTTAAATAATGCGCGGCAGAACGCTCCCAGCGATATTGGCTGGCTTTACGAAAGCCCTTTTCGACCAGGTTTTCCCGGAGCTGCGGGTCGCTGAGCACACTCAAAATCCCGTCTGCGATGCTGCCCGGATTGTGCGGATCGGTGTAAAATGCGGCGTCGCCGCAAACTTCCGGGATGCTTGCGGCAAAGGAGGTGACCACCGGACAACCGCAGTGCATCGCTTCCAGCACCGGCATGCCAAAACCTTCGTAAAGTGAGGGAAAAACAAACACTTCCGCATTGCGCAACAAGGAAAACATTTCCACTTTCGGCAAATATTTTTTGAAAACGATTCGCCCGTTTTTGACGGCGGTATTCACAAAATCATCGTATTTCAGGGTGCGATCGAGATAGCGTTCATCCTCGCCAACGATGACCAATTTGTGAGGAATCCGGTCGGACAGTTGCCGGAAAGCATCAATCAGCGCACCGATGTTTTTCATCGGACAGAGCCGCCCGATGTAGAGCAGATACGGCGTTTCCGGCGCGATTTCGGGCGATGCTGTTGCAACATCCAATCGCTGAAAACCATTGTGTACCACTTCAATTTTCTCCGAAGAAATCCCGAAAATCGTATTCAGTAGCATTTTTGTGTGCTGCGACGGCGTGAAAATCTGTCGTGCGGTGCGCAACGCCAGCGGCAAAAAATACATGAAATAATAATATTGCTTCCCGTGAAATTCCTTGAACAGCACCGGGATGATATCGTGAATCGTGATAATCTGGTTCGGGTGAAAGAAACAGGCTTCGAGTTGGCTGGTGTTGAACAGCGGTTGCCGCAAATGCCACAACGCCAACAGGTTGGCGTAAAGCAGCCGCAGTAGGTGACCGGGGAAGCGGTAATCCGGTGCGGTAAATTTGTTAATCCACCGTATTGTAAAATTTGTCGGAAAATCAATTTGCGAAATTTCCTCGCGGGCGTTGCGATTGACGTAAACAATAAACCGCAATCCGCTGCGATCTTTGGCAAATTCACGCAGCAGCGCAAGGGTGTAAACGGCAATCCCGCTCGGGTGACTGCCGATATTTGTCGCGTTAATCACAACGGTGTTGCAGTGTTTATCCGCGAAAAATCCGTTCAGCAGATTGCACAAAAATTTAAGCATATTGCACCTCCGTATGGTGTTCACGTTCCGCGCCAGCGCGATAGGCTGCGGCAACGATCTCCGGCAATCCGTCCATCACAATTTGTCCGTGCGACAGCCAGATCAGCCGGTTGCACTGGTTCACCAGAAAATCCAGATTGTGCGACACAAAAATGGTGGTGCGACCGGCGCGCATCAATTGCTGCATTCGCACGATGCATTTACGCATAAAAAATTCATCACCGACGCCGAACACCTCATCCACCAGCAGCACATCCGGGCGAATATCGGTTGCCAGCGCAAACGCCAGCCGCGCATACATGCCGGAGGAATAATTTTTCACCGGTTCATCGATAAAATCGCCAAGCTCGGAAAACCGGATGATAGCGTCGATTTTCCCGGCGATTTCGGATTGCGAATAACCCATCAGCAATCCAGCCAGAAAGCAGTTTTCCCGCCCTGTCAAATCCGGCTGAAATCCAATGCCCAGTTCCAGCAATGGCACAATATGCCGCGATTTATCCACAAAAACTTTGCCGGATTGCGGCGAAATCACCCGGGTCAGCACCCGCAACAGGGTGGATTTTCCCATCCCGTTTCGCCCAATGATGCCGATATTTTCGCCGTCAGCGATGGTCAGGTTTATGTTGCGCAGGGCAAAAAATTTATCGGACGAATCGCCGTTGAAAAAATTTCCCAATGTCGATTTCAGGCTGCGATGGGTGATCGCCTGTTTGTTGAACGCAACGGATACATCTTTTAGTTGAAAAACCGGAGGCATAATATTTTCCTATAAGTAGTAGTAAAACTTGGGTTTATATCGATGAACCAACGCGTAACCGATCAGCAGCGATACACCCGCAAATCCCATCGAAACGCCCCAATCGAGCGCGCTCGGCCAGCTCGCTTCGTAAAACGGTTTTTGGAACAGCGCTGCAAAATAGGTCACCGGATGCCATTTGAGCATTGTCGACTGGATGGATTGGGTGTCGAACATCACCGGTTTGAACAAAATCGGTGCGGAAAAGAAGGCGATCATCAACAGCATTTGCACGATGGTGCGGATGTCGCGAAAAAACACGAACAGCACCGCGGCAATCATGCCCATGCCCAAACCCAGCATCGACCACGGAATGATGGTCAGCGGTAAAATGAGGATGTGGATTGTCCAGTTATCTTTCAGTATTGCGAAAATTGCGAATAAAACCACCAGCGAAAACAGAAATTCTACGCTGGCAACCAGCCAGCGAATCAGCGGGAAAACGAATGGCGACACATACATTTTTTTAAGCAGCCACTCGCCGCCGGTGATCGAATCTGTGCAGGCATTTACAATTTTTTCGAAATACCGCCACGGCACCAGCGCGCTGAACAGGAACACCGCGTAATCGCGAATGTTCATTTCATTTACCACCGAAAACACCACGCTGAGCACGGTGAGATACATCGCCGGCTCCAGAAAATTCCACAAAAAACCGAGCGAGGTGTAACGATATTTCAGCTTAATTTGATTTTTGGCGTAAAACCATGTGAAACGCCATGATGCAAGTTCCATTATTGCTCCGTTTAGTGATTTCCGTTATTCGTATGGGCAATCGCCGGTTGCGCAGTTGAAGACAGATGCAAGTTGCCCCCGCAAGAAATGCTGATGTGCGAAAACCGGCACGCACCGGCGATGATTTTGCCCAAAATTGCATATCGATAGTTGTCATCCAGTTGCAAACTGAATTGCAGTTGGTGATTCGGTTTATCGCCGATTCGCAAATCGGTTTCGTAAACCGATTCAATTATTTTGTGGTTTAGCGTTGCAAAACGATGCACGCGTATTTGCAGATGCGTTTCTCGCTCAAACACTTTTGCTTCCGGTGTTAACCGCACTTCGAAAACGCGATTGCCGTTGCCGAGCCAACTGTAATCGGTGTGAAAAACCGTGTCCTCATTTGCTGGAACGGCGGTGGTTTTGTCAAAAAAATCGGCGTGATCGGCGAAAAAGCGCGATTTTCCCATCCCGGAAAAAGGATTGAGCGCCATCTGTTTGCTGTTCAGCCAACCGCGATATTGCTCGATGCCCGTTTGCAAAAATTGCCGCGATTCAACTTTTCCGGGGAAATGCAGCGGGGTTTTTTCGGCGGCGTCATCTTTCCGCAATATCAGCAAAACGGAAGTGAGCGGGTGTTTTCCGCGAATGAGCTGGACGTGCGGTAAACGCGCGGAAAGTTCACAATTGATTTCTCCACTGCCGAAATCCCACAGTTCATTCACGTTTCCCGGCAACGGGTAATTCGCAATATTCGGTGTGATACGCGCATTTGGCTGTGCAACGGAAACCAACCGGCATTCGCCGATGAGTCGATGCAAATACGTTTCGGAGAAAACATAATTGTGCGATTCGTGGATTGTTTCATCGTCAAACGCAAATTCGGTGGTGAAGACATACAGCCCGCCGGGTTTCAGCACACGGTGCACTTCGTTCAAATGTCGCAGAAAATCGGCGTATTCGCCGATGTGTTCCACCGCGCAGGATGAATAGCAAAAATCGATGGAATTATCGGCGAAATCGAGTTGACGCATGTCCATCCGCATTGCCCGGATATGTTGCAAATCCACCGGAAACGGCGCATTTTCGCGAATGAGCTGGCTCGGATCATCCGTCCGGGCACAGTCCCAACTCGTGTTTGCTTCGTATAAATCCGTGACGATCAACTGCCGGACATGTTTGGCGATTGCGTATAACACGCGTTCCGTTCCGCCGCCCATGGACAGCCCGGTTTTGTCCGGCTGCAATAATCCGTTTTGCCGCAGCGCCCGGAAAATCATGGCGAATTCCCATTGTTTCCGGTGAAAATAGGGTGTTTCGTGCAACTCATTTTGGATGATCTCGACCATTTCCGGATCGAACCAGTCCGCAGCGTCACACACTTTGCTCAAGGATTTCATATGTCACTTCTTTCGTGATGGGTTTTTCGTTGATTTGATGGCGCAATCCGCGATTCACCGCCGCCAAAATTTGCGGGATGCGAATGTCGCCCATGCAAACGCTCGTGCGCATGTTGGTTAATTTGCAGGGAATGGTTTCGTTGCGCCAGCAGGATACGCAGCCAAGCTGTTTGCTGGCATCCAGATATTCGCAAAGCGGATAATGTTTGGTGCGCATTTTTCCGTCGATGGGACCAAATAGCGCCACGCAGTGCACATCCAGCGCAGCGGAAAGGTGCACAAATGCAGAATCCGGCGCGATGAGCAGATCGCATTGTCCTGCGAGCGCAAATGCCTGCCCGATGCTGAACCGGTCAATTTTAATGACATTGCTGAAGTGGAATCCGCTGATCGGTTTGGCGTCGAAAATCAGCACGGTGAACGAGCGCGAAAGTGCTTCCACCAGTTTTTCGGTGTGCGGATAATTGCGGTAAGTTTCATCCGCCTGCAATTGCACGCCGATAACCGTTTTTTCGGTCAACCCGTTTTCTTCCCAAAAATATTCAGCGAATTGTGCATCGGCGTTATCGATAAAATAGCGCGGTTTAGTGCCGTATTTTTTGAGCTGGAACCGATTGACGCCCAGCGCGCGGGCAAAAATTTCCACCCGGCTCAATTTCACTTTCGGGGCTGTGCGGGCTTCGGTGCGCGCCGCCGGACAATCCGTAAAATTGAACCATTTGCGAAATTGCGACGGATCAAATTTGTCATTTTCGATATCTATGAGCTGCACATCCGGATTGTTGCGAAACACCGAAAAATAATTTTTGGGGATCGCCAGAAAAATGGTTTCGCCCGGATATTTTTGTTTGAGCGCGTGAATGCCCGGCGTCATCATCAGCAAATCGCCGATGCCGCCCATCGCCCGGGTGATCAAAAAATTACTGCGCGGGTTTCGCGATTTTTCAAAAAATGCGCTCGTTTCGGGAAACTGTTGCGATGACTCCGAAATCGCAATTTGCTGCAGACCCGCCTCGCCGCTTCGCCACAGATAATTGATGACGTAAACCACCGCCAGCACAGCAAATTTCACAAATTTGTTGATGAAACCGAATTTAATCGCACCAAAATCAGGCAATTTTCCATACAGCCAGTGGATGAAAAACAACAGTTTGTCGATAGGGGAAACATCACCGGCGAGCAGCACGCGGTAGGGCTTGCGATACGTTTTGCCAATTTGGGAAACAAAATTCTGGCGTCCGGTCATGTCGGTGTAAAAGTAACGTAAGCCTAAAAATAACAAACGTTTGTAATTAGAAGTATCGCCAATTTTTAGCGCGGTTTGGGAGAGATCGAACAAAATTTCCTGCACCAGATTCCGGTCGTTCATCAAATACGGGCGACTGACCAGATTCACCAAAACAACGTAAGCTTCGCGGAGATTACCTTTGTCTTCCGAAATGCGGGCAACGCGGCTCAAAAACTGCAATTGCAATTCGGGAAATTTATTGCAACCGCAATCCAGCGCGGTTTCGATGTAAAACATCGCTTCATCCTGCAGCACCAGTTTCACCAGTTCGTCGCTCCAATACAGCAACGTCTGGAAAAATTCGCGGGGAAAATTGCGGTTTTTCCGGCAGTCGTCGATGAACAGCGTAACCACTTCGTCGATGAAAAATTTCTCGTCATCCGCAGCTTCCTCATTTTGCACCGCCAAAAATTTTCGCAATTTGACGATGCCGCCCCACACCACCTGATTGAGCACATATTTGTTGGCATAATTTTTCCGTTCGTCCGGCGCAATTCGTTTGAAGAGGGAATACACCTGCTCAAATTGCCCGGAGAATGCCATATATTCCAACTCTGCCGGGTCGATGTGATGATTGCCGCTACTGAACAATTCCATGTGCTGTGTCGTTTCGCTCATTTTCGTAACCTGTTATTTATTATATATTTACAGTAAGACATTCTGTCAGGCGATCGCGTTCGGTAGCGACCTGCTTTTGTAAATCTTGATAGCGGCTGTGGTCAAATCCCTTCGGCGGCGATTGCTCAAAAAAGCTGCAGACTTCCAGCGCCTGCTCAAAATTACCGATGTTGTTCAAACACTGGATTTGCCGGAACCAGCTTTCCGGCGCCATTTGCGGGGCGATTTCCGCCACTTTCCGGTAACCCTCCAGCGCGTCAAAATAGCGTTGCTGCGATTCCTTGCACATCGCCCACCAATACAATGAATCGATGTAAATCAATTCACTCGCCGGTGTTTTGCATTGTATCTCAATTGCGTTAGAAAACCATTTCTCCGCATCGCGATAATTTTTTTCGTGCATCAACAGCCAGCCTGCACGAAAGCTGCTGTTCAACCGACAAAGTGCACTTTTTGCAATCGCCGCGGCTTCCTGATAGCAGAAAACAGCCAGTTTGCTGTCCAGTTCCGGTGCGTTTTCCAAACACCATCCGCAATGGAACAACACATCGCCGCGATCCACGTCCGTCGAAAACAGCAGTTTTTCGAAGTGGTGAAATGCCTGTTCAAATTGTTTTTCGGATTCCAGTTGTAATGCAGATTCATAAAAAGTAGCCATTTGGTCAGATTCTCATTTATTGTTTTGATTCATTGCGATAAATATGTGTCTATACAGTAATTCACAAAAGGCATGCCAATCCCAAAAACGTTTGTTTTTAGGATTTACAACGCAGAAAAATCCGTTTTTTGATGAATTTGGTCGGACATCGGTGCAAAAATTTGCACCGGGTGGCAAAAAATGCAGTGACGGCACTATTGAAGTGGAGAAAGGAGAGCGAATTTTAACGAGGAGAAAAAGACGGAAACAGAAACCGAGACATCATTTCCAATGTTTGGGGATAAAAAACATCAGCAGCGCATAAATTTCCAACCGTCCCAACAACATTGTGACAGAGAAAATCCATTTTCCGGCATCTGAAATGTGGTTGAAATTTCCAACCGAGCCTACGCCGGCCAATCCGGGGCCAACATTGCCCATGGTGGCGACTGTTCCGGTGAATGCTTCGGTTGTGTCTGTGCCGAGGGCAACCAACAAAATTGTGGTCGCAAAAATGATACAGATATAAAACACGATATACAGTATGGCGTTTTCCGCGACATCTTTTTCCAGTACGCGATCGCCGATGGCCAGCGGCAGTACCGCTCGCGGATGTTGCAATTGCCGGATCTGGCGCATGATCGATTTCCCCAAAATCACGATGCGATCCGCTTTTATTCCCCCGGAAGTTGAGCCGGCACATGCACATTGCAGCGAAAAAAAGATCAGCAGCATTTGCGAACCGGCGACCAGATGGAGCTATCCACAGTGGCAAATCCGGTTGACGTTCCCACAGATAACATCTGAAAAGAAGCGTGCCGCAATGCTTCAGCAAAGCTGTCATATTGGGTAATATACAAATCGATTGAAGAAATAGTGATCCCTGCAAACAACGCTAATAGGTAATATCGAACGATTCGCGATTTCCAGATGCTTTTGAAATCGCCCGAAATAACGCCAAACAGCAGGGCAAAATGTATCCCGGAAAAAATCATGAAAATCATGATGACCACTTCAACCGAAACGCTGTTGAAATAGGCGACGCTGGCGTTTCTTGGCGAAAAACCGCCGGTTGCAATAGTGGCAAAGGAGTGCGTAATCGCGTCGAACAAATCCATTCCGCAAAAGAGCAGCGCTATCGTTTCCAGCGCGGTCAAT
The DNA here is from genome assembly GCA_020634975.1 of Calditrichia bacterium. Lineage (NCBI taxonomy): Bacteria > Pseudomonadati > Calditrichota > Calditrichia > Calditrichia bacterium. Next base: position 72,276 of record JACKAQ010000008.1, read on the forward strand.
CCCACATAAACGCTCGCCAGAATGTTCACCGCAATTTTTGCCCGCTGCTGAAAATTGTTCAGCGCCAGCGCAGACATTTCGCTTTGATACAGCACGCGCATGCCTTCACCCATAAACGGCATCACCGAAAGTGCAAAAACAAAAATGCCCATTCCGCCTAGCCAGTGGGTCATTGCCCTCCAAAACAAAAGCCCTTTTGGCACCGCTTCAATGTTCACCAGAATGGTCGATCCTGTTGTTGTAAAACCGGAAACACTTTCAAACCAGGCGTTGCTAAAGCTGAATTCCACACCCCATAAAACATAGGGGATTGCACCGATCAGGCAGCTAATCAGCCAACTGGCAACCACGATAATCAAGCCTTCATTATTGGAAATATCTTCTGCCGGTGGCACAAAAATCAGCGGAAAAACACCAAACAGCGCCGCCAGAATTGCACTATACATTAAAATATAGGTCGATCCGTCGTTGTAAATGATGGACACAAAGGCAGATAATAACATTCCCAATGCATTCAGCAAAAAAATAAAGCCCAAATATCGATATATAATTTGAAATCTTGTGATCATCGTCCACTACCGCGTTCTGTGAATTATGGTGAGCACGAGTTCGCGCAGTTCGCCGATCTCGTCATGTGTTTCAACCTCAACTTCTACCGGTGTGCCGTTATCCAGATATTCCCGAATGGCTTTATTGATCCGGCTAACCGGTTGGACCACATAATAATTGATAAAAAAATTAAACAGCAGCGCAAAAATTAACGCTGCTATCATCGCAATAATGCCCGGCATAATGGCGCGTTTGGTGCGATTTTTTAGATGTGTTGAAGTTTGATACATCGTTTTGCTATTCATTTCTCGTAAATGATTGACCGATGTTTTGCAATCGAGAAATGCGGTGTGAATTTCAGCGAAATACCAATCAACATTGCGCTCTTTTGCGGTTGAAACGATCGGTTTTTCCCATAACGATTGGAAAATTCGATACCGCGTTCGGATGCTGTCCAAATGAACTTGTTCGCCGGGAATGGTGAGGTTACCGCTTGCGGTGTTGAAGCCTGACCAAAACAAGCTGTCTGCTGCAGCCATAATCGAACGCCCTTCATCCCAGTTGCCGAGCATGAGCAGCAAAATGCCGCTGTCTTCCCGTTCCAGCGCCTCGAGCATCACGTTGGCAGCGTTGATACTTTTGTAATTGTCTTCCAATAAACTGTGTGCAGAAGTGCCGGTAGTGTTGAGAATATAAATAGACCAGGCACCCGCTAAAAACAACATCAGCGTCAGCGCCAAAAAACCGGATAATATTTTAAATCGCAAATTCATCGCTTTTTCTCCGTTTCGTGCAAACAGAACAAATTAATGCTGTCTATTTATTTATCAAGTGATAATAATTTTTTGGAAAATTTTTCAAAAAGGGAGTGGCAAGTGCGGGAAAGATTAGAGTGAATCATCCCCGAATTTCAGGACGGGGATGATTCACAAATTCCGGTTAATTATGCGCTTTTGTTTTGCAACCAATGTACCAGCGTGTGTTTGGTTGGTATTTTGCCGCTGCTGAGCAACTTGCCGTTGACCAGCAAGCCCGGGGTGATCAGCACACCCAAATCTGCAAATTTGCTGATATCGCTGATTTTTTCCACCGTCGCATCCAAATGTTCTTCTGCGACAACTTCTTTGCATATTTGTTCCAGTTTCTGACAATTGGCACAACCGGGTCCGACAACCTGAATGTGTAACATGTTTAAGCCCCTTTTTTATTGAGTTGATCGCGCAAAAACCGCATCGCCCAAAACAGTTCACGGGCGATTTGCAGGCTGCGCTCTGCATATTTTTCAGCTTCGAGCGGCGTTCCGTCGAATGCCTTCGGATCGTCGTATCGCAACGGAATGCGGGCAGCTGCACCAAAAACAATCGGGCAGGCTTCGTCTGCATCGCTGCAGGTCATCACCGCGCAATAGCCGTTTTGCGGATTAAAATTATCGTTATAAGTTTTGGAAAAACAGCGCATTGGCGCGGCATCTTCTGCATAACGCACCAGATAATCCGGGTTGTTTTCCGATCCGGTTTTTTCCACGGAAAATCCTGCTTTTTCGATCGCCAGCACCGCCCGCGGATTAAACGCGGTTGCTTCTGTGCCGCCCGAAAAAGTGGCTACATTCGGGATATCAAAATATTGTGCCGCCACTTGCGCCCAAATCTGCGAGAGATGGCTGCGACGGGAATTGTGGGTGCAAATGAACGTCAACGCCGCTGGCTGATTTTCTGCGATTCGTTGCGCAATAAATTGGGCAATTTGTTCGAGCAACGCTTTCCGTTCAGCGGCAATCTCTCCGGCATCAATGATGTTTTTATGGATATATGCTTCAAGTTGAACCAGTAATTTTCCCATAAATTGCTTCCGATCATTTTTTCATATTCGTGTTCATCTGTGGCTGAAAATCCAGATTTTATCAAATATTTGCCGCAGTTGCAGTAAAATATTTTTTCTGGAAAATGAGCGCAACGTTTACCAATGCGATCAGCACCGGCACTTCCACCAACGGCCCGATGACTGCCGTAAACGCCTCGCCGGAGCTGATGCCAAATGCGGCAATCGCAACGGCAATCGCCAGTTCAAAATTATTGGATGCGGCGGTGAAGGCAATCGTTGTGGTTTTGGAATAATCCGCCCCGATTTTTTTGCCCATCCAAAAGGATACAAAAAACATGATCACAAAATAGATCACTAACGGCACGGCGATTCGCAAAATGTCCGTCGGCAATTGCACAATCAGCTCGCCTTTCATCGAAAACATCACAAAAATAGTGAACAGCAGCGCGATGAGGGTCATCGGCGAAATCACCGGGATAAATTTGCTGCGATACCATTCCGCCCCTTTTTTCTTCACCAAAACCAGTCGGGTAATCATCCCCGCAAACAACGGAATACCGAGATAAATGAAAACGGATTCGGCAATTTGTCCCATCGAAATATTCACGATTGCGCCGTCCATTCCCAGCCATTTGGGCAAAATTTCAATAAAAAACCAGGCATAAACCGTATAAAACAACACCTGGAAAATGGAGTTGAATGCCACCAAACCGGCGGCGTATTCGTTGTCGCCTTTGGCGAGTTCGTTCCACACGATGACCATCGCGATGCAGCGCGCCAGCCCGATCAAAATCAGCCCGACCATGTAGTGCGGCTCGTCCCGCAAAAACAGCACCGCCAGCGCAAACATCAGCGTTGGACCGATCAGCCAGTTTTGCACCAGCGAAAGCCCGAGCACCCGCCAGTTGCGGAAAACCTCGCCCAATTTTTCGTAATTGACTTTCGCCAGCGGTGGATACATCATCAAAATTAACCCGACTGCGATTGGAATATTGGTCGTTCCCACCGAAAATTGGTCCCAGAATCCGGCAATTCCGGAGTAGAAATAGCCGGCGGAAACACCGATGAACATCGCCACAAAAATCCACAGCGTCAAAAAGCGATCTATAAATGATAACCGTTTGCCCGTTTTGGCCATCGAACATTCCTTTCTATTTCGAAAATAATAATTATCCGAAAAAACTACCGTAAATCAACCCGCTGAACGTTGCCATCACCACCACCAGCGCAACGTAAACCGCCGTTTTTTGGGTGCCGATGACGCTGCGGATCACCAGCATATTTGGCAGCGACAGCGCCGGACCGGCCAACAGCAACGCCAGCGCCGGACCTTTGCCCATTCCGGCTTGCATAAGCCCTTGTAAAATCGGGATTTCCGTTAATGTTGCGAAATACATGAAAGCACCGACAATCGCGGCAAAAAAATTGGCAAATATCGAGTTGCCGCCCACCAGCCCGGAAATCCATTCACCGGGAATGATGCCGGAACCGCCGGTTGCGTCACCCAATAAAAAACCTGCGACCAACACACCCGCGCCCAGCAGCGGCATAATTTGCTTCGCAAAATCCCAACTGGATTGCATCCACTCCTCCGGTTCTCCCGGCGAAATGGAGATGATCACGCTAAGCGCAATCACGCCAGCCGTAAACGAAATGAGCGGATATTCGGGAAATATCAACGCCAGCGCTGCGACAATTGCAACGCCCGAAACCACAAACCATCGGCGAATGTGCAACACAAACACCAACGCGACAGCCAGCAGTAGTCCGAAAATGCCGGTCAGCCACCATTTTATGGCAAATATTTGGTAGAAAAATCCTTCCGTAACATCCGGTTTGCCCCATGTTGCAAAAATGAGCAGGAAAACCAGCACCGCAAACAAAAACGCTGTCTGCCAGAGCGGTCGCCCGGAATCCGGTTGGGGGAGCGATAGTTGTCCGGCGCTGCGTTCGGCTTCCTCTTTCCGGTAGATCAGGTGCATCACCAAACCGATGACCACGCTGAAAGTCACAGCGCCGATCACCCGGGCGATGCCCAGCTCCATCCCCAAAATCCGGGCGGTTAAAATGATCGCCAGAATATTGATCGACGGACCCGAATAGAGAAACGCGATAGCCGGACCCAAACCCGCGCCGCGTTTGTGAATCCCGGAAAACAGCGGCAACACCGTGCAGGAACAGACCGCGAGAATGCTGCCGGAAACCGACGCAATAAGGTATGATACCCACTTTTTAGCGTCTGCGCCAAAATATTTGATCACCGCGCCCTGGCTCACAAAAACGGCGATCACACCGGCGATAAAAAACGCCGGAACGAGGCAGAGCAGCACATGCTCCTGCGCATACCATTTCAGCAATGAAAACGCGGAAAACAGCGCATCTTTAAAAAGGATATTCTCGGTGGGCAGAAAAAAGGCCAACAAAAATCCGCCGGTTATCCACAGTAATATTTTGTATTCTTCCCGCCAACTCATGGTAAATCTCACATTTATATTTCGCCACATATCGAATTATCGATCGAAAAAAAAATCAGACGCCGCAAAGTTTGAAACGATCGACAGATCTTACTTTTTGGGCATCCGTTTCAACCGTGCTGTCATCGGGGAGCCAACCGGCTAAAATCGGTAGCAAATCAGCAACATAATCCGTTCGTTCCGCGGTGTTCAGGGCATAATTTACCCATTTGCCCTCTTTGCTGTCGGTAATGAGATTAGCATCGCGCAAAATAGCCAGATGTTTGGAAACGGTCGATGGCGCAAGTTGCAATATTTCGGTGATTTCGCAAACGCACAACGCCCGGATCTCCAGCATTTTGAGAATCCGCAGCCGGTTTGAGTCGGATAGTGCTTTAAATATTTTGGTCAATTCGCGCATTTTGTCACCTCATTTCGATAACTGGCGAAATGTAAAAATGAAATGGTTAACTGTCAATATCTGATTGAAATTTTTGGCGAAAAAAACGGGGTGTGCGAAGCAAAATCTCCGCACACCCATTGTTTAAAATGTGAAATACATCGCCGCAATAAAATTGCGTCCGGCAGCAACTATTCCCGATGAATACGGGCGATAGCGCTTATCGAGAATATTTTCCACTCCGGCGCTCAGTTTCAACGCATCGTTGAGCTGAATGACGGATTTCAGGTTCAGGGTGAACCATCCCGGCGAATACGGGTTGCCGTTATCGTCGATGGCGTAAATATAATCTTTCGATTGCTCCTCCGGCGCCAAATCTTCATAGGCGATTTCGCCATTGTAAATGGCGTATAGATCCGCTTTCAAACGGCTGCGGCTGTAAGTGAGGTGGGTTGCGCCAAACCACGGCGCTGCGTGGCGTAGCGGCGCTGTGCTGCCATCGTCGAGCTCTTCTTCGCCGCGCTGGTAACTGAACCGCGAGAGCAGGTCCACCCCACCGGGCAGTCGCATTTCCACTCCAAATTCCACACCGCGAACGGTGGCTTCGGCTGCATTTTGCAACGCAAAAACGCGGCTCAACTCGCCGTCGTACACGATGCTGTCCTGCCCGTTCAGCGTGAAATCTCGCCGCACCATGGCGTTGTTCAGCAAGGTGTAATACCCGGCGACGTCCAATTTGACAACATCACCGAATATTTTGCTGATCCCCAATTCGGCATTGTAGGCATATTCCGGTTCCAGTCCGGGATTGGGCACTACCACAGCACCGGGTTCGGAATCGAAAATTTTGCCGACATCATCCACATTCGGGGCGCGGAAACCGGTTGATAAATTGGCGTTGAACTGCCAATCATCCGCTGGTTTGTACGCCGCGCCAAAACTGCCGATTACCGCGCCGTTTTCCGTTTCGGCAGTTGTGAACGGGAAAGGGTAAAATGTGGTATCGAACGTGGCATCCAGCGTCACAACATTGAACCGCGTGCCGGCCTGAAGCGTCAGTTTTTGGCTGGCTTTTAGCCGGTAATTGAGATATGCCGCGTACGAATGCCATTTCGCGCCGTCCGGATAGCGCGAAGGTCCGGGCTGACGGATGCCAGTAGAAATATCCTCGTCCTCGCCGGTGGAACCGACGGTGTTGAACACGGCTTCTACCCCGTAAAACAATAAATGGCGTTGTTTCCAGCCTTTTTCGAAATCGAGATTGGCGGTGAAAACATCCACCGTTTCCGTGCGGTGATGCCGTTCACTACTCCGGAAATCGCGGTCATGCCGGCTCTCTTTGAAGAAATGATACGCCGCTGTCGCGCTGAAATTGTCGTACCAGCGATTGCTGCCGCTGTGCAGAATGTTCAGCGCATTCATCGACCAGATTTGCGGGCCGTAATACCACTCTGCGGAGCGCAAATTGTCGCCGCGATAGCGCAGCAGCCGGTCGTATCGCGGATAATCGGATGTGCCGGAATAATGAATGCCCAGATTTAAATCCCAATTTTCGGCAGGTTTGAAGCGGATTTTTTGCATCAGGTTGAGCTGCCGGAACCCGGTTGACACCTGCTCTTCCGGATCGGGATTGGCGATGGTGCTGTCTCGCCCGTCGATTGTGGCAACATATTCGCGGCGCAAATATTCATCCGGTCCGTTGCTGCCCATTCGCTGATCGTTGTAATCCGTGACCGTTGCGCTGGTCAGAAACGCCCATTTTTTTCCGCCGAAAGCGATATCCGCATGTCCGGTTTTTTCGAAATTTGCGCTGGATGTGCGCATCGCCGCATTCCCGGCAACATGCGTTTTCCCGTTGCTGGCGAACAGCGGGGAGAGCGTGTAAAAACCCATCACCGCGCTGATGGCATCGCTGCCGTACATCACCGAACCCGGACCGAAAGTGATCTCGGTTCTCTGCGTCGCAAACGGATCGAGCGAAATCACGTTCTGCAAATTACCGCTGCGAAAAATGGCGGTGTTCATCCGCACGCCGTCCACGGCAATTAATACGCGATTGGTGGCGAAGCCGCGGATCATCGGGCTGCCGCCGCCGAGCTGGCTTTTTTGGACAAACACTTCGCCGGAAGTGCTCAGCAAATCCGCCGCCGTTTGGGGATTTTGCAGCTTCATATCCGCCGAACGGATGCTGACGACTTTTGTGGGAATATCGCGCTTTTCCTGCGCCCACCGCGATGCGGAAACGACCACCTCGCTCATCGAAAAAGGTGCCTGTTCCAGTTGCAATGTAAACCCGATTTCCGCGAGCTGTTCGTAACTGAGCGCAACCGGGCGATACCCGACCCGCTCGATCAGGATGTTCGCAGCCGTTTTGAACGCAGAAATTTCAGCGTGACCGCGGTTATCCGTAACCGTCGCAGCGTTCGGTTGTTCGGAATAGATGGTTACCTGCTCCAACGGTTCGCCGGTAAGTTTATCCCGAATAGTGAGTGTCTGCGCACCGGCAATTGATGTAACTATCGCAATAATAAGATATAAAAATATCCTGTACCTCATTCTGTTAACCTCGAACGGATGTTGATTCGGTTGTAAAATTCCGGTTGCGGCAATGCCACAGGCGCAACAATTTGAGCGTACGCAGGTGTATAATTACCGCATCGGCAAAAATATCGAAAATGCAGCGCGGTTGAAATTCTACCGGAAATCGCTGCAAGTTGCAAAATTGTGCGGGTTAACTTTGAGGTGGTGGGGGAGAGGGTTGGGAAAACCAGGTTTTTGACCGGAAAACATATGGATGTTCAGCAATCGAAAAATGTGGTTTGATCGCGCGGTCATCGCCGGTTTGCCCGAAAAACCACAGGCTCAGCGATTGCAGTCGCCGGTCATTATTGCTTTTGCGATCGGAGTTTTTATCGAATTCGCGTTTTACCCAGCCATCCAGATTGGTGAAAAGCCCGGTTTCTTTGTCATCGAGGATGCAAAAATACCAGGTTGTGTCGCCGCGATCTTCCTGCCGGACGATGTCGTACATATTGCCGTCCAGCCGGATCTCATTTTCGAACATCAGCCGGAAAAAATTGTCCGATGCGATGTCGGAGTTTTTGGCGATTTTCAGCAGCACCAATTCGTCATCGGGAACGCCGCGTTTGATTTTCTGTTTGATTTCTTTGCGGATGTGATGCTGTTGCAATTTGAAAAACGCCACATAAGCCGATGGCTGAAACAGCAGGAACAGCAACAATAGTGAAATGACGGTTCGCATAAGGCGTGATTTTACAAAATTTTTGGGTCCATTCCAAGTGCCTCGCGCATGCTGTTATTTTTTCTTTCGTCACAATTGGTTCAATGATACACTGCAACGTCACCCACGGGTGCAATTTAGTGGAGCGAAACAATTGACGGCATTTGTTGATGTGTGCATCGCCAACGAAATGAAGCATCATATTTTGAGGTTGTTCGCGAGCTAAAATCGACGTTTGGCTTTTCCACCGTTGCCATCAAACAATAGCTAATTCGATTTAAATTTTGATTCAAAAGTGCTGATTTCGTTGGCGAGATTGAGCAGGCGTTGTGATTGCTTTTCAATGGTTTCAACCAATTCAACCTGCTCGTTGGTGAGGTTACCGAGTCGCGCATCGTTCAGCAATTTGGTGCTGATGTTGATGGACGAAACCGGTGTTTTGATTTCATGTGAAAGATACGAAATGAATCGTTTTTTCTCATTATTCGATTCTTGAATTTCCGTAATATCCTTCAGAAAAATGAGATAGCCGATTAATTTCGGCGCATCTGAATTCGCATTTTCGGGATAAATCGAGATCAGTTCCGGCAGAAATGAAATTGTTTGTTGAGCGTTTTCGATGCTGATGGTCATCGGGAGCTGCGATTTCGGCTGATCTTTTGCCGGAATCAATCGCCGGATCGTTTCCAGCATGATATTGTTGTGAATCGCCACATCCGAAATATATTCCCCAACCAATTGTTTTTTCGGAATTTGGAACAGCTTTTCCGCGAGGCGGTTCATCGAGAGAATACGTTTGTCCTGATCCAGCAACACGATAACATCGTTCAAATGATTGATCAATCCTTCCAGCCGGTGCTTTTCACTCGACAGTTTTGAGAGCGTTGTATTTTCATACTTTTTCAATCGCTCTGCCATTTCGTTAAAAGCGGACATCAACGGATGAAATTCAAGCGGCATTTTTTCGGATGCCAGCATATCGTAATTTCGTTCGGAAAAAGCGTTGATTTTGTGGGTTAATTCTGTAAATGGGTAAATCAGCAATCGGCGCACATGCACGGAAAAAACGATCGATAGCAATATTCCCAAAACGCAGACGCTGCCAAAAATCAGCAGCAAACGTTTGAACGTGTATTGCGAAGTCAAAAACGTGCTTTTGACAAACAAATTATCGCTTTCGTAAAGCGATGTTAATAAAGTCTTTGATGCCTGAAAATATTCTTGTGACCGATGGTATGCAGTTGAGGCGTCCACGTTTGGTGTCATCAATAAACTGTCTGTTCGCGCACCATAATTTCGGAACACAATCCTGAGCTGTTCGATTAATTGGCGATCTTCCGCGGTGCGGATATTATGTTCCGCAACTGAAAAATCCTGCCAAAAACGGGATCGCAGCGTCCGTGATTGGTTTGCAAAATGCTGCCGAATGTCAGATTCGCGAGTGGAGAGAAACAAAAATTGGATTTGCAGATGCTGCAATTCGTTCAACAAATGGATCATTGACTGAATGGTTTTGGCTGCTTTTGCGTTGGTGCGTTGGTTTTCGTCGTTTGTTTGATCGATTTCGTGAATTTGATAGGTCGCGTAACCTGCGATCAGTAACAACAAAAATAATAGCGCTCCGAAAAACCGGATCATTTTGGACTTAATCGAAATCATTTGTCTGATCAATTATAAATTAAAAGGCAACCGATTTTAAACCGGTTGCCACAATGTTAGCATAAATTATCACGCGCCGCGACTGCGGAAAACGGCACCGAGTAACGCGACCAGCAAAATTGAGCCGATAATTGCCCAGGCAACTGGAAAAGTGTTGCTGCCAATTTCCAGGACAAATATCTTTGGCAAAGTTAACTGGCGTGCGAGCCACGAACCGATGACGGCGCCCAAAAATCCAACGCCAATCGAGAACAGGAATCCACCACGAGAATAGCCGCCAAACATTTTTCCAATGGCGCCGCAAATACCCGCGATGAGCAGTAACAATAAAAAATTGATAAGTGTCATTATTTTCTCCGTTTTCAGTAAATGGATATATTTTCTGAACTTACGATAGAATAAATCAACAAACATGCCAGAATTGCGAGTTTTCGGCAAAGATACTGTAAATATTGAATTTAGGTGATTAATTGAATTGCGGTGGGATGTTGGAAATTCTATCAGAATGAAACTGAATTTCATATTGATAGATCAAAAAAGGGGAGGGGAGAAGCGTTAAATGCCGTAACTGTCTATTTTACGATAGAGGGTTGCGGTGCCGATACCCAGCATTTTTGCTGCGCGGGTTTTGTTGCCGTTGCACATTTCGAGCACATGCTGAATGTGTCGTTTTTCCATTTCGCTCAACGAAATTGCGCCAGTTTCGCCAGATGTTTTGGCTGAAAAATCCAAATTGTGAAACTCTGCCGGTAACCCGGATGCTTTCAGCGTTTGCCCTTCGTTGAGAATGATGCAGCGTTCAATCACGTTACGCAGTTCGCGAATGTTACCGGGAAATTTGTATTGTTGTAATTTTTCTAAAAATTTCGGCTCGACGGCTGTGATATTGCGATTCATTTTTCGGGCAAAATGATCGACAAAAAACCGGGTGAGGGCGGGAATATCGGAAAGGCGTTCGCGAAGCGGCGGAATGCGGATTTTCATCACGCTGATGCGGTAATACAAATCATCCCTGAAATTTCCAATGTTGATCTCTTTTTCCAGATTGAGGTTGGTTGCGGCAATGATGCGGACATCCACAATTGTTTGTTTTGTATCTCCTTGTTTTATAAAGGATTGGCTTTCCAAAACCCGCAGCAGTTTTGCCTGCAGTTTTACATCCATTTTGCCAATTTCGTCCAGAAAAATGCTGCCTTCGTCAGCTTCTTCAAACAATCCTTTTTTGTTTTTGTTCGCCCCGGTGAATGCGCCGGCTTTGTAGCCGAACATTTCCGATTCCAGCAAATCTCTGGCAAAGGCGCTGCAATTGACCGCAACAAAGGGTTTGGAAGCGCGATCGCCGGAATAGTGAATCGCCTGTGCAAACAGCTCTTTTCCGGTACCGGTTTCGCCAACCAGTAGCACCGGTGTGTTGGTTTCGGCTACTTTTTTGGCAATGTTGATAGCATCATGCAGCGGTTGGGATTCGCCGATCAGGTTTTCGAAACCGAATCGCTGATCCAGTTGTGCTTCCAGCCGAGCAAGTTTGTACGCCATTTTCGCACGGCTCATTGCCCGCTCAACGACGGGCAGCACTTTGTTGTCGTCATCGCCTTTGGTGATGTAATCGAACGCGCCGGTTTTGATGGCCTGCACACCGTCTTCGATGGAGCCAAATGCGGTCATCATTACAACTTCGCATAAAGGATTGATTTCTTTGAATTTGGGGAGAAGCTCAATGCCGTTGACGTTGCCGAGCATTACATCACAAAGGATCACGTGAATATCCTCATCCGCGAGAATGTCACAGCCTTCACGCTCCGTCGCAACGTCCCACACATCATAATGTTCGAGCCGGAACAGCCGTGTCATCAGCTTTCGCAACTCGGGTTCGTCATCTATTATTAGCAAACGACCTTTTTTCATCGATCAATCAGGTTTTGGGTTTTTGATTTCTGTTTTGCATAATTTAATGCATATTACCCAAAAATCATACCTTAAACCCGAATTACCAATTTGCCGATTGACGACCCATTAAACTTTGATTTCTTTCTGATTGACATTTTCATACGAGAATTCCGGACTGTTTTTCACAACTTCTTTGCTCAATTCCACTTTTATCAGCGAGCTGTTCCAGTCCACATTTTCGATCCAGTGTTGGGCGATGGCCACTTTTTTTCCGCCCGGCCACCAGTTCCGGGTGTCCAGAATCAGGTAATTGATGCGCCAGTCCTCATCCTCGATCAAAAAATCCTCCACATGCCCGATATTTCCGTTGCAAGCATCCACATAATAACGCATAATTTCCACTCCGCTCCGCAGGTGTTCGTTAGTGTGTTCCGGCGCAGTTGATAATTCTTCGGCTGCCGCTTTTTCCGGGTCGGGAATATTGTGATATGGCGTCAAAATGCCGTACGGATTGCCGAGCAGCCAATATCCGCTCCACTGATAATATTGGTGTAACGAAATTTCGTATTGCCGGGAGATCGGTTTTTCGGTGTTATACGACGGACTGTCTTCCACCTGTTGGCAGGTGAGGTTCAGGGGGATAACTTTTGGCGGATTATCCGGCATTTCCAGAATCGATTGCGGCGCGATGAGCACCCGTTTTCCGGGCAGCCAGTTGCCCGTATCCACAACAAAATAGCGGATTTTCCAAAAAACATCGTCCAGATAAACATCGAACAATGTTCCGATATTTCCATCAGTTGCCGCAATGTGTGTCGCGAGCAGTTTGTTCATACTTCTTAACATATCGTATTCCTTTGCTGATTTATTTTTGCGATCGCTTAAACCGGCGGGTCAGATAGTTCGATCTGGTGACCAGCCCAATCAAAAGTTTCCACATGCTCTGGGGACAGCATGAGAACCGATGTTTCCATCAGCGGTTTGCGTTGTTTTGCAACGATCGAGGGAATCGTCCAGTCAACCGTGTTCACAATCAAATCGCTCAGAAAACCGATTTTTTCATCATTATAAATAACGTTGTAGCCAACAATTTCCCGGGCGCTGCGGAGTTGGTGATGCCCGGCAGCCGGCGCCGGCATTTTTTCGGTTTGGGACGAAACGGCTTTCAGGATTTTGATAAGCCAGTTTGGCAAATAATGATTGTCCGTTGGCAGCAGGATCAGCACTTTGTGATGACTGATCAGCGTGCGCACAATTTGCCGGGAAACCGGCTTTACCTCATCAATTCCGGGTCCGTTTTCGATATCTTCCCGCCGAAGATTGACGCGGATAATCTGCAAAGCTTCCACCGCATCGCCAATTTCCGAAACCGGCAAAATCAGTCTTTTACCGGGAAACCAGCCGCCGGAATCGATAACCACATATTTTATTGCCCACGAACTGTCGTCAAAATACAAATCGTGAATTTGTCCCGCATCGCCATTTTCTGTTTGTAATTTGAACTTTTTCAGATCTTTAAATGCGATTGAATGTTGCGATTTTTGTTGGCGGTATAAAATTTTGTCAGTGCCTGATTTTTGAGTGGTCGATAAATTCATAATTTATAGATTGTCATTTCTTCTGTTAAATGGTATTTGGATAGCGATCTGGTGCAGTTGTGATAATTCACCGGAGATTCACGTTTTCGCATGAATCTCCGGGTTACACAATTCCGTTGAATGTATCTGTGCCGGGATTTGATGGCACAAATCCATTAATCCCATTTGCCATTTTTCTTATGGCGATTTTTCCGCATGCGTTTTTTTCGTTTGTGAGTTGAGATTTTTTTGCGTTTTCGCTTTTTGCCACAGGGCATCGTATCACCTCCTTTTGGCTTTTGGTCTACAATACTTCAAGTTTTATGCCAAAAGAAAAATAGTGGATTTAGCTTGTTTTTATTGAATTTGGGCGAGGGAAATTCTCAAAATGAAATAGAAATGATTTCATTTTGAGAATAATTGCCGGAGATAAGAAGTGGGGGAGAGGGCGGCAAAAAATTGGCGCTACAGGCTGAATGGGGTTTCCTGTTGCGCGATATCTACAGCCGTGTTTAGCAGCACGTTTATGCCTTTTCTCGACATCCTGCCAATGCGTCCATTCGTCCGGAGCATGGCTGACACCGCCAACACTGGGCACAAAAATCATTCCGGACGGGGTAATTTTTGCAAAAACTGGACATCATGTCCGGCACCGCTGGGCATTTTTTGTAATCGTAGCCCAGTTTTTTTGTGGATTTTTCAAATGCGGAAATCACATCCGGGTGGCAATCCTGCGGCGAAAGCCAGCTGCGTTCTTCATATTCAAACATCAGCCGGTGTTTACGGGCAATGGCGGATAATACCCGCCGACATGCAGCGGCAAGCTGGCGCATCACGTCTTCGTCAATATCCCGGCCAACCAGCGTAAAATCGACTTCCCCGGGAATGGTGTGCGCAAAACCGGGTTTTAAATCCACTTTCCCGACGGTCAAGCGACTTTTGTCTGAACCTTCTTCATCGATGATCCGGTAAATTTCGTGCCCGAAATCCGCCAGCCCCATAAAAGCATCGCTGCGCATGTGCATCGGTGCGGTTCCGGCGTGATCCGCTTTTCCGATCAACCGGACCATCCATTTGAACACACCTGAAATGCCTTCCACAACGCCGATGGGTATTTTTTCCAAATCGAGAACCGGTCCCTGTTCGATATGCAATTCCAGATACGTTAGCATTGATGCCGGTTCCCGGCGGGCATGCAGCGCGTCGTGCGGGTGCAAATCGAAATTTCGCAATGCGTCGATCAAATATTCGCCATCGGCGGAACGGGCGGTTTCGATCCACGACGGCGTAAGATCACCGACGATGGCCTGCGCACCGAACATGCCGCCAAAACGCCCTTCTTCTTCGCTGGTTGCGATCACTTCGATGGGGTGGTTTAATGCAATATTCTGCTCGTTGATAATGCGAACACATTCCAGCCCGCCAATGACACCCAATGTCCCGTCGAACATGCCGCCGCTGGGCACGGAATCCGTGTGTGATCCGATGACCACAGCAGGTTTATCCGGGTCGCCCAATCGACCGATGACATTCCCGGCACCATCCATCCGCGCCGTCATGCCGTTTTCACGAAATTTTTTCATCAGCCATCTGCGCCCTTCCATGTCAGCATCAGTTAAGCCGGGGCGATAAATGCCTTTGTCTTCCGGATTATAGCCGATTTTGGCCAGTTCGTATAAATCGTTTTCAACCCGTTGGAGATTAATATTGTATATTTTCGCCATGATGCGTTGTTTCCTTTTTTGTATTGTAAATTTTTAAGTATCCGAATAATGTCATTTGAACATGTTTGTTGGCAAATACGCGCCGACAACCCAGTTTGGGGCATTCACCACTTCAGTGATTTTTAAATGAACCGCAACGCTGCACAAACAATACGCGAGTTCTGCGCTCAAACCGTATGTTTTCATGAGATGATCGATCATCTCGCGGATGGCTTCGGTTGCGGCGTTCATCAGCGAATCCGCGATCCCGAGCGTTACAACATATTTTTGGGATGCGTGTGCCGGTTCTTTGTTCACCAAAAGTCGCGGAAAACGCGATTGCTGCTGTTTGATCAGCGAAAACCTGAGGCGTATCGTCATCGGCGATTCGATGGCGGTGCCGCAAACCTCGCCATCGCCCTGTGCTGCGTGCGTATCGCCAACGGAAAAAAGGGCTCCCGATACCTGAACCGGCAAAAATAAGCGGGCACCGATGGTCAAATCCCGGCAATCGATGTTGCCGCCAATGGGCAACGGCGGGATGGTCGAAAATTCGCCAGCCGCAGCCGGCGCAATCCCGATGGTGCCCGGAAACGGTCGGGTGGGGATTTTTATGTCCGGTGTAAATTCAATAAAATCAGATGAATAGCGGGAGTGATGCAAATACGGTTCACTAAAATCATTTGCCAGCAACCCGAATCCCGGGATGATGCCCGTCCATCCCCATTGGCTGATTTGGCAATCGAGGACGTCGACAACCAGCGTATCGCCCGGTTCAGCGCTATCGATAAACACCGGACCGGTTACGGGATTGGCAACGTCCGAATCGAGATTGAGGATATCTGCTGCCGTTGAATCCGGACGAATGCGCCCGCCGGATGCTTCCAATATTTCGAAATCGACGGTGTCGCCCGGCGCAATCGTTAACACAGGCTGCCGGGAATTATCCCATTTAAAATGATGGTGTTTGGAGTGTATCGTTTGAAATTTCATCACAAATATTCTGTTTGACCGCTGTTTCGAGTATCGATATTATCAAGAAATGATAAAACGCAGCGGAAACCAAGCCAGAAATTATTCTTTGTGACAACTTGTCGGTTAATTGGCGGTTTAAAACATCCCGTTATCATGGGCAAAAGTATCGGGAATTATTTGCAGCACATCCCAATGTTCAACAATTTTCCCGTTTTCATCGAACCGGAAAATATCGATGCCGGCATAATTGTGGTCGTTTGGCCATTCCTGAAAGCAGTGCAACACCACCAAATCGTTCTCGGCGATGGCGCGTTTGAAGTGCACTTTTTTGCCGGGATATTCCTTTGCCATCCGTTGAAAATATTCAATGAATGCCGCTTTTCCATCGCCGACATGGGGATTATGCTGGATATACACATCACCGGTGAATTGCTTAATCGCGGCTTCCGGCTCGCATTGATTGAACATCAGATCGTAAAATGCCATCGCATTTTGTTTGTTCATTGCTGTATTTTGTGCCATATTTTCTCCATTTAATGATTTAAAATAGTGCCAAATCCAAAGGTAAAACTTCCGTATTTTTTCCCGAAATGATATTTTCCCTGAAAATCAATGACCATCACATCTGCCAAACTGAATTTCAATTTGGCAAATGGCATCCATTTATCCGTTCCAAAAGATTCTCCAACGGTCAGAATGCCAATCGGATTGTTGAACCGGAAATTCATTCCCCAGGTTAATCCAGTCAACAAAATTTCATCGACAATGTGGAAGGATGTAAACATTTTATCGAGGTCGCCATATTCAAAACCCACCACGGGTAACAGGATTTTCCCCCTGGCTTCACCGGTAAACTGATGGGCATAAACCAATCCAAAATCAACTGCAGCACATTTTCTGCGGTTGTAAAATCTGGCGGAAACAATTACATCATCCACCGAATTTGTGGTGTGGCGATTGAAAATGCTCGAAAAATTCAACCGTAATCTGTGTTTCCCCGAAAAATCATCGTAATTCAAATTGAACACCCGGAATGGTCGGTCACCGCCTCGTTCTCTCATCGAATTTGAATAGCGGAAGTGAATGCTGTATGCGTCATCAGGATTGGGAATGCCGGTAACCAATTGATTTTTCCAAATCCCTCTATTGCGGGATCTCGCGAATTGTTCAGCCGTAACGTATGTTTCAATGTCGTTGCCATCGCCGGTGTTTGCATATCTGCCGAATCCCGCTTTCAAATATTCGATGTTGAAGCATTTGTTCGGCACCAAAAAGCGTTGATACAAATGGACAAACAGCGTGTCGCCGGAGTTTTCCTGTTGCGTTTCGGTGTATTTAAGCGGCTGATTTTTCAACATTTTTTCGGCATATTTGATGATCTTTTTTGACAAACCGCTGTCGTCCGCAGAAATCGGAACCGTTTCCACATTGGCTAATTTGACAAATTGCCCTTTTTTTGAGAGGAACAGGTTTGTGTCAATTATGTTAACAATTTCAATCGTCTTATATTCCTGCGAAAATGCGAGATGCTGAATCGAAAAGAGGATGAGGAGTAACCAAAGGTTTTTCATTTGAAGTGATTCTGCTGTTATAATGTTGATTCAATTTATTGGAAGATGTTTATTGTAACCGGGATTTGAATTAATTTTAACAATCGCGATTCAGCTTGTTTCACCTGATAAATTCGATATATTCAATCCAAAAAGGAAATAAAATGATGCAATTTGATATAAAAAAAGTGGTTGCCGCAGTATTTGTTTTGTTTTTTGGATTGATGGTTTACGCTGCGTTTTCCGGTAATTCGGACAGCACCCGCGATGATCTTTCGGGTGTCATTATTGCGCCGCCACAGGATTTTTTCATAATTCCGGTGGAGAATAACGGACAGGAATTTTCGCTAAAAGCTGCTGCACTTGAATTGGAAAAAGCCATTCAATTTCATCCCGAAATCAAAAAAATTGCCCTGCAATATCGGATTGGCGATGCGGATAATTATTTTTTACTCGATTTGAATGAGAATACAATCCAAAATACTGCCAAAAATGAATACGGTACGATTGTCCAAACCACCTGGACCGGTTCGGCAATTCAGCGAATTCAATGGTGCAAAAGCAACGGTGATTTTACACCGGATGGCTTATCCGCACCCGAAAGCCGAAATTTGTATCATTAGGTTGCCTGAAAATCAACTTCTGTTGCCAAAATGATGTTGTTAAAAATCAGATTATCAGACAATCCGCTGTTCTTTAACCCCTTTTACCAACAGCCAAATGCAAAGCGAAAGCTCCGCGATAACGGCTGGTAAAACAACAATATTTGCAAAAAATGTCTCATGTGCCGGAAAGAGGAATATGCCAAAACTGTTCAACAGATAGCCAACAGCTGCGATCATTAAAAAAATCCCCAAAACACCCGGAAAAAGGTTCGATTTGAAAATGAGGTAGCCGAGAATAACACAGTGAATGCCAAAAAAAGCGCCGGCAATCAGATAGCCGATGCCGTGCATTTCCAAAAATAGCAGCACTAAACTATTGATTTGATCCGCCCCGAAAGTATTCAGATAATCCGCACCGCTCAGTAACTCCAACGAAATAAAATGATTCAACATATTGACACTTGCAATTGCGGGATGTGCCAATATCCGCAACGTCGCGGCAATCAGCGATAGCGTTTTATTGACCGGTTTGAGCAACACATAAAACAGAATAGACACAACTGCATCACACAAAAATGCGATCAAATCGCTGGCGAACCCGATACGGAACAGAAATTCGGAAGCCATAATATTATTGGCTGTTGCCGTTGCATCACCGTGAACAATTAAATTGCCACGAACAAATCCTTCACTGAATCCTGCACAAACAATTATTATCAAATACAAAATTCCGGTAATTCGCGCAATAGTGCGGTATGGCGTTTCTGTAATCGTATTCTTCATCAGGTTTTCTCCAGCGAGTGAGGTTTTCATTGGATTTCTCGAAGGTCATTGTAATGATTTTTTGCGTTTTTACAAACAAAAAAGCATCCGGAATTCATGCCTGCTGAAAGTAATCATTATCTTAAAATGCTAAACTCAAGCGAATTCGAAGAAATAAAAATGATACATCAGATAATCCGAGCTGAAAAATTATTGATTTATTTCTCCGGCTTTTTTCAACGCGTATTTTGAGAACAGCGGTCCAATAATTTCATGGACAATTGTTGACCCGATGATAACGTTAATAATTATATCCGCGAGTGGTTGAAAGGTTGGATTTTGTTGAATAACCAGCGCCAAACCGATTACGATACCACCCTGCGGTATCAGCCCGCCGGCGGTATATTTTTGAACGGATTCGGAGGATTTTGACAATTTACCACCCAAAAAAGCTCCGCTAAATTTCCCGATAAATCGAAAGATAACAAATAAAATTATCAACCAATAACTTGAAAATAGCACCGAAAAATCCAGATGAAGGGCGCTGATTGTAAAAAACAAAACGAAAATCAGCTCTTCCGTATAGCGTTCGAGCATTTTGAATAATTTGTCTCTTTGGATGGAATAGTTTGTTACGATTATACCCATTGTCATTGTCGACAACAGCTCATCAACTGATACATATTTTGCAATACCGTAGCATAATGCCAAAAGGCTGATGATGAGTGTTATTAAAACACTCTCTGTTTCTTTGTCAATTAATTTGGTTAACAGATTTAAAATATAGCCAAAAATACACCCCAAAATCACTGCACCGAAAATACTGAACAACGGTTGAGTGATTGCACTGATTGCGATGGATTGATTGGAAATAAACATGCCCGACAAGGCAATTGCCAAACTGTAATTGATGATGCCCAAAACATCATCAAACGCTGCAACGCCCATTATTGTTGATGTGACTTCACCTTTGGCTTTGTATTGGTGTTCGATCGCCAATGTTGCCGAAGGATCTGTGGGTGAGGCTAATGAGGCAATTAGTAGCGAAAGCGGTAAATAAAACGCAAAAAAGCCACCTGACTCTGCCGGAATAATCAGCGGCGAAATCATCATGAAAACAATCGAAACACAAATAAAAGCTAACTCGGCTTCAAATAGTGTAATAAACACTATCGGTTTACCCAACCGCTTCACCTTTGGAAAATAGAGGGTGCCACCAACGGAGAAAGTAATAAATGCCAATGAAAAATTGGTAATGAGGGCCGTGTGCTCGATAAACGTTTTTGGAATAACATGCATTATATCGGGGTTTAGAAGGATTCCGGCGAGGATGTATCCGGTTACTTTTGGCAATCTGAGACGAGTACATATTTCACCCAGAATAAATCCGGTAAAGATGATGATGCCAACAATCAGGATAGGTTCCATTGAACAAATTTCTTAATTTTTTTTGATTGTGACGTAATATGAGAAATAACCAATTGACAACGTTGCAATAATTCTATTATTTCAACAATTCAGGTAATAGATTTCGATTATTGAATCGAGCCTTGAACCACTTTTTTACTGAAATTTCCCCAAAATCAACATGAAAAATTGACGAAAACATTAAATTCTTTATAAAAATCAACAGTATTTTTTTTAAAAAAGATTTAAATGATTTTACATCAATAGCAAATTCTTTTAAAAATTGTCCAAAAGATGTATGAATTTCTGTCCTGCTGAAAAATATGGAGCTATTTGGCATAACCGTTGTGTGTAGCTGTTAGCGATATTTTATGTACCGTTAATCAATTGATGTGGCGATTACGCTTTTCGAAAAAATATACGCCGGTAGTACTCCAACAGATACGCAAGAATATCCAGCCAATCGAAGGTCGAGCCAAGAATGATATGCGCAATCTCGCACTCATCGATTCCCAAAATATTTACCAAATCAAGGTATTGCGAAATTTCAATGAGTATTGAAAAAGTAAGACACCAAAAGCAAGTTTAAAAATGAGCATTCGCAAAAGGACCGGACGAAATAGAAGATCATTATTACGACGAGAACATCACCCAGAAATGGGCGAATAAATGTATCCCGGATAAATAGGGCAATGATTATTTCTATCGCAAAAATAGAGCAAAAATCAAAAAGCGCGTAGCGAAAATCGAAGGGGCATATGTTGATTTGGTTTCGTATCAGTGACCTGATTTTATGGCAGAATGCAACAATAATTCTCATGTTGCGCCCGGTTATTTGCTGAAAATAAAACCTAACGCAGCAAAATCATTTTTCGGCTTTGCTCAAAATGGTCAGCCTTCAGCTTGTAAATGTAAATGCCGCTCGCGTATGATTGTGCATCCCAATTAATGTCATAATTTCCGGCTGACTGTTCGCCGGAAACCAAAGTTACCAATTTTTGACCGAGCATGTTGAAAACGCTGAGTTCAACTAAAGCCTTTTTAGACAGGTTGTAATTTATGGTTGTTGTCGGGTTAAAGGGGTTGGGATAATTTTGGTTTAATTGAAAATCGATTGGCGCGTTTTCAAAATGGTCATTCAGCGAGGTTAAATAATTGCTATCCGGATAATAAGGTTGCGGAATGATACCTTCATTGCTCAATAAAATCCACAAACTTTGTTGGGTTAAAATGTCTTCCACTTGAACAGAATCGCCGTTGAGGAATGCCAAATTGGAAATCAATCGCACGCCGTGCGAATAATCCGCATACATGGCTATATGCCCGTTATACACTGGTTGAATGGGATTATTCACGCCCAAATGCCAGCCATAAATGACAACCCGTTCATAATTTCTGTCCAGACTATAAATTTTATTTGAGATGATGATATATCTTTTTAGTGCCGCCAACGATGTTATTTGCGGATCTGTCAAATCCCAATTGATCAAATTGTTGTTTGACTAAACCTGTGTGTTGCCAGAAAACCGGAACGGTTGTCATGGTATCCGATGGCGGAATGGGTTGAGGCTGTAGCTTGAATTCGGCATTATTATATATGATATCTACCATTTTTTTTGTTGGCAGGATGCAATTCAAGTTGTCTGCCAAAAATTGTGCAGTGGATGGGGTCATTGGTATGTAAAAATAATCCTGATCCGATCCGATCGCCATATAATCGCACAGCGTATAAAAATTAACGTATAGCTGTTACCGCTGATCGATTGATTGATTGTTATGGCTTTTAATTTTCGGGAGAAAGAAGGGACATTGCCAGATAAAATTTCACTGACGACAGCTATTTCTCGATTGATGATGCTCAAATTTTTTACCTGATTGACAAATGCTGAACCGGTTAGCGCATTTGCCGGACGATCGGGAATGTTTAAATACATGATTGAATCACTGGTTGTCCAATTCGGTCTGATATTGTCCGTGAGAATTGTGGACTCAGACTGACTAAAAATCATTTCGGTTGAAATTAGTATAAAAAGAATAGCCTTAATCAGCTTTGCCATAGTGTATTTACCTGTCTATAAAATTGCACAGAACATTTTTTGCCGCTCTTTTGTGGTTGAATTCAAGCCAACCAATGATAAAAATAAATGGGAAAAGATGCAACTGATGATTGACACCCAAAAAATATTCGAAAGCGTGGGAGAATGGAAAATTAATTCAACCATCTCCGGGGGTGACGGTGCTCAGAAAGGAAATGGTTGAATTACAGTTGTTTAATCCAACTTTTTATGATGGTTGAGATTTCTTCACCGACTTTTTTTTGCTGCTTCATTCGATTTAATCGTAATCGTGCATCGATCCGGTGCTGCCCATTTTATTAACTTGAGGGGTCATCCAAATGGAATTTCTGTGGATGTTCTTTTTCTTTGCACCTGTATGTAATACAATTTGAATATGTTTGGGGGGTATAGTTTGAATGTTGCAAAATGTTCAGTTATTCGATAGCTTGGGGCATTCCATTTTATTTCTTCGACGATATTTTCATTACATTGTTTTATGATTTGTCGTAAAAACGCAATGCCATCTTTGTATGGATGGTTCAGGTTATCCATAAATTCATCTACTTTGTTGCTTTCCAAATGAAGGTCCCTTTCGTTGCTGCAGTATTGTTGGAAATTATTCCCAGGTTTATACATTTTCTAATAGTTCTATAGAATCACCTTTTTTCAAAATGCCTTCAACCAAAACGGCGCAATAAACACCAGCCAAATTCGCGTGCGTTTTTGCAACATGACGTAAAATTTCTGGGTTATGTTCTCCGGTAACAGGATCGAGCGATATCATTTTGCAGCGAGGATCGCGTTCTAAAACCATAATCTCCGCTCGTTCACCAATACGCAATCGGCGACCGACAAATGTATCTTCGGCGAAGCCTTTTTCCGATGACAGATTGATGTAAATATTTGCACGGAAGCGTTGTTTGTTCAGTGTTTTTCCTGATTCCGTTTCTATCTGGCGGATGGTTTGTACACTGATTAATGAAACCGGCCGGCAATCTGTTAAGGCGCGATCCGAACGCACTAAGGTTATGTGGTTTTCACCGGATAACCCCGTTGTCAGCATTTTGATCAACGCAGGATCGTCAATCGACAGGATGTCGCCCGACGGAGTTGCAACATCCAAAATTAAGTCATTGGGATCCGGATTGGCAGGATTTACACCGGGTTCGATGCGCATCGCCTCCATCAGGTTTGGCGGTTTGGCGGCTTTATCTGCATAACGGAACCTTGGATGAAATCGTAACATTTGCGGATTCGCTGTTGCATTCAAATATGGAAAACCTTTACGTGCAGAGGAATTCCTAAAGGCGTAGCATCGATCTCCGTAAAAGCCGGAAAAGCCCATAAAACCTTCTGCTATTTCCTCACCGCTCATACTTTTAACGGGATACCGCCATATACTTTCAATATTTCCAATAGTTGTCATAATATCGATAGCTTTTAATCAATGAACATTGTATCTGATTGGGCGATACAACTGAAATTTATTACCGCACAATCCGACTTTTATCACGAAAAACTACACCCTATAACATCACAAAAACTTTCAGATTTACAAATAACCTAAACTTATAAATCACGGAAATAATTTTACTTACGTAAATCGGACTCATGAATATTATTACTCTAAAAATGCGGGCTATAGTGTAATTGAAACGGTATTCATTTTTTTGTCCTGGGTATATTGATTTGTCCACCAATGAACAATAATTGTATCTCCCTCTTTTACGGTTTCGCTTTTTCCATTAATTATTTCAGATAAGGAGATTGCAATTGAATTTTTCCTGGCTATTGAGGGATTATTAAAATGGGGTGCCCAATTAATGACAGCCAGAATATTGCGCTCAACAGCAAATATGTAAACTGTTTGATCTGTATTGTTTTTTTTATCAACTGACCGGCTTCAATTGTCACCTCAACATTGGAAGTTCTATTTTCAGTTGGTGAGGTGCATGAAACTGTGGCAAACAGAATAAAAACAAAGATAAAAACTTTACGAAAATATTCCATTTGATCTCCGTTTTTAAATTTACTTTTTCACAGCTTTGTAAATAACCTGCCCACCAATAAGTATTATTATTATTTTAAAAAACGATTGGTATAATTACCGAGAACCGTTTTTTTTTATTTCGGTTTTCGTAAAAATTGGGACTCATTTTTTAAATTAAACGCCATTTTATCAATAAACATAAATTGACTTCCAAAACATTCTATTTACAAAATTCCGTCGAGAAAGAACAGTAGTCAAGTTGATTTGCTGGTTATGCGTTATTGCCGCTGTCATCTCTAATATCTGTTTTTTTCCATGAGCTTAAATATTTCTCGGATCATAGTAAAGAATTATTGCGCCACTACGAAAGATTTTAGTCTTTATAAGTTTTAAAATAGTTCTTTGGTCAATGTTTTCAAATAACGGCATACCGCTACCTACAACAACAGGATGAACACAAAGTTGGAATTCATCAATCAAATCAAGTTTAATTAGCTGTATAATTAAACTGCGGCTTCCAAAAAATCTTTACCAGATTGTTGCTTGAGTTCTAAAACTTCATCTTTTAACTCACGTTTTGCAATTGTTGCACTTTCCCATTCTACATTTTTGATCGTGCGCGAGAATACTATTTTCGGTATTTTGTCAATAGCCGTAGCAAAATCATTCATTGATTTTTCTTCGGAAGGATTATCCAAAATAGTTCGCCAGAATTCCATAAGTTGATATGTTGTTCGACCATATAGAATTGCATCTCCCTGACCTAATAGTTCTGTATAATGTTGATGTAATGCTCGCAATTAGTCAAGTGTCATATTTAATGCTGCAATTAGTTTTCTCATATGTTCTTTTTAATGGTCATTATTTTTTTTAGTTTATTCTCTTGAAACAGTTTCAAGTTGGCATTAGTGTCAAGTTTTACGCGTAACAACACGGTTTATGCCGAAGGCATCCCTTCGGGACCGGCGTAACACTACGCCATAATTTGCTGATATTTTAAACTTTTTTGCACAAATTATAAATAAGTACAAAACTGCCAGCCGGGAAGTTGCATCCGGTACGACCCAAATTTCGCGTCCGGATGTTTGACTAATTATGATTAAAATCAGGATTACGAGTACTTACGGGAAACTGAAATCCGATACCTGCCCGGAAACCATATCGTGTTGGGTCATAGCGATCGTCAACCATTAGCCCTTGTATATTAAACAACAAATTCTTTGAAATTGCAAATTCAGATTTTACGGCTGCCATCCATCTATCTTCGCTCGAAATTAAGGACAAGGGTGTTATGCCAAACCAAAATTTATAATACCAATTGTCATTAGATACAACATTTATCCCAATCGAAAAAGGGGAGTAAAAATCAGTGAGAAAATCCAGACTGAAATATGCTTTATCCAAATCTCCGATTTTCAATCGGGCGTTTGGCAACGCAAAGTTGCGGTGACGTCGTTCGTAGGGAATATGTATATAGAAAAAACCCGGCTCAAACCCAATGTTTTTTCCATAAAAACCCGTATTTAAACTAATGATATAGTAAAGTACGCCATCTTGTGGTTTGCTGTATTCTAAAGAGTATTCCCCATACGTCCTTAACAATTGTATACCAAACTCACTGTCGTTTGCAAATAACTTTGTGTTTAGCATTATTTCATTATATGGTGAACCGTCGTTGTCGTTGCCGTAGCCCAATATCAGGTAAGTGGTATAAATATTTTGGGGAGCGATATTATAAAAATTTGGATTCCAGACGCCACGATGTCCGCTTTTTGCCTTTTGTGCGGCAGCAAAGTAAGCTTCCTCAACGGGCAATCCGGTTTGTTGTAACAGTTTACCAAAACCGTTTTCCAAATAATCTTTGATAACATCAACGGTTTGCATAGGATATTTTTTCCACATGCAAACTAGGCGAACGTCCGTTGCGTCCTCAACTGATACAATGTATTCAATTTCAACAGATTTATTTAGTAATTTAGCCTTGGCATATCGTTGGACGAAGCGCGCATATGAGCGATTTTTGGGATTGGGATCCATTACTGAAGGCACGTCAATATATGCCAATTGAATTTTCTGCCCGCCTTCGATCTCAAACAAATTGCTGTCCAATATTTTCCGAATGGTAACACTTTTAGCTGATAGCTGATATGATACAATAATAAAAAAAACCGAAAAGAATAAAGGTGCGGATCTCATATTAGAATGCCATTGCGTTTTAATGATGGGTATAGAAATTTGTAAAAAATTAGTTGTTAATTATCAGGTAGTTACTCCAAAACTGCACGAGCTTGCACTAACAACACGGGTGATGCCCAGGGCATGCTTTTCGGGACCGGCGCAACACCACACCACAATCTGTTGATTTTTTACAACCATTTTGCACAAACTAAAATTTAGAACGAAAGCACAGTCCCGCGGTTGCGTCCGGTACAACCGACAGTTAGAACCGCAAAAACTGATTTGCACTGCACAGAAAAATAAAAAATTATGACTGACCAAAACACTGACAGAAAACAGAAAAAGTAAAAATAAAACCTGCCAAAACCACACTTTTTGAATCGGGACTCTTAAATATTTATCCCGCAAATTGGCATTCACTTACGAAAAGCTGACGTCTTTCAATTATTATTTCTACGTTGGCAATTACTCCATTTTTGAGTCTTTTCTTTTGTAAAAAAATAAAAACTGCTTCTAACGCTTTGCTTCACGCGCGGTGTGAAAAGGTAATCGGATTAACGAACAAAATCTAAAACAAGTTGACAGCGAAGTTGTCAACCGCGACGGCGTAAGCCGTCGCGTGCAACAAAATGTTAGACCTTATTTTACTGATTGTTGGTTTCTAATATCGTCTCAGTCTCTTTCCATATTTGTTCAGCAACTTTCTCATCATTCACAATGTCGATAGTTTTTGAAAGTTGTGTTTTTGAAAAGTATTCTCCGGTTATATTTGATACTTCGTCCGATGTTGCTAAATATACAATCGGTTCAGCACCGACCTCTGGTTTTGAGATAAACAAATTTAATAATTTGCTAAACCATTTTGGATAGTCTCTGAAAACGTCAGTTCCAACAACTCCCGGATGAACAGAGTTTACTGTAATATTTTTACCGTTTAATCTTTTTGCCAATTCTTTTGTGAAGAGGACTATTAATAATTTTGAATCGGCATATACTTTATTGCCGTCGAACTTTTTGGCAGAAGAAGGCTTTGATATAGTGGTCTCACCTTTTTTATATAATTCGGATGAAAGATTTATGATTCTTCCGTGAGTGCTTTTTTCGATTAATGGCAGCAATAGGTTGGTCAATAAAAATGGTGCGAAATAATTGACTACCATTGTCATCTCATATCCTTTATAACCAATTTGAAGATTTCTTTTGAGAACGCCGGCATTATTAATCAATACATCAATTTTTGAATACTCGCCTTTAACTTTTTCAACGACACTGATTATCGAGTCTGGGGATGAAAAATCGACATAAAACATTTTGACGTTTTGATTGTTTGATCGAGTTTTGATGTCTTCAAACGCCATTCTAGATTTTTCACTATCTCGCACCAACGTGATAATTGTATAATTCAATTTTGCCAATTGTATAGCAGTCTGTTTTCCAATGCCAGTGTTACAACCGGTGATCAAGCATATTTTGTTTTCCATCAATAATTGCTTCCTATTTGAATTTTTTATGGTCTAACTAAAAGTAAAGCCGACCCGCTCAAAAACACCGTACATAAATCGACCCAAATATTTTGTATATTCACGGAAACCTGTTAATCATCCAACACCGGCGGGTTCGGCTTGACCGAAAAGTTAGCAGCCGAGTAGAAAGGAAAAAGCCCTGCAAAACCCAATAATTTGTTTACATCTTATCTACGTGACCGCTTGTATGGGGGAAGAGCACACCAAAACTATTTTAACTTAATCCTCTATCCTTAAGTTAGCCCATTGAGGAGATGACCAACCTTCCGTTAATTTCTGATAATTTCCCGATTCTATATCTAATATATATATTGCATCTCCAACAAGATCACCATCTGTATCTACTACAAATGATATTCTCGTACCATCAGGTGACAAAGTATGAAAACCTACCAGGTTAGATATACCTTCTGAAATATTTTTGAGGTCACTACCGTCGCTATTAATAATAAACACGGCTCCAATATCATCCTGAATCGATTTAAATATAATTTTTGAACCATCAGGTGACCAGATAGGATGAAAATCTCTGTTACAATCGGTGATTTTAACAGCATTTTTTCCATCCATATCCATGATGTAAATATTAGATTCATAACCATTCCCTTTTGAACACCAATAAGCGATTTTATCAGCCGAAGGGGACAAAGCCGGTTCAAATTCGCTCTCTACCGTATAGGTTAATTGTAAAAGATTTTCTCCATTGCTATCAATTATATATAAATCTGAACAAACAAATTGACCGCCACACGAAGTCGAGTCGTTTGCTGAAAACAATATTTTCGATCCGCCAGGAAACCAGATTGGGTCAAGTATTAGATTCTTTTGTATCAAAACTTTCTTTTCAGAGTTTGTTAAGTCAATTACAATGAGAGAATGTGACGAATCATCATAACAATATTCAGTATACAAAACCTGTAATCCATCTGGAGAGACAGCTATATTGTCACATAAGCAATCAGTATTACTTAAATTTATTCGATTTGAACCATCGGCATTCATTTTAAATACATCTCTTGAACCGCTAACCAAAAAGAAAATTTCTTCACCTGATTGTG